>DASXNP010000259.1:0-10481 GCA_036494985.1 Binataceae bacterium (SeqCode) | reverse complement strand
CCCGCCGCGTCTTCTGATTCAGCTTGGCCTCGGAGACTTGGGCCGCGTGGCGGGCTGCCTCCTTGAGCTGCTCGATCTTCTTGGCGAGTTCTCCTGGCGCAGGTTTGGATTCGCCAGCGTCTTGTTCGCCGCCAGGGCGCTCTGCCTCTTCATCCACCCGCTGTTGCATTTCGATCACGGACTTCAGTCCTTGCGCGCGCTCCTTAAGCTCTTGTTCCTGATGCTCCAAATCGAACAGTTCGAGCATTTCGCGCCGGTTGATTAGCTTTTCCGAGCGCACCATCTCGATCACCTGCTCAGCCAACACGATCGCTGCGATCGCCGCCTTTTCCTCTTCAAGCAGCGTCCGGCTCTTGAGCGCTTCGAAAGCGATCGACGCAACGAGATTTTCAAGAATCGCGCGGTTGAGCGAGGCGCTGCGGCGAACAGCATCCGGCTTCAACCAGACCAGGTTGTACTTGAAAAGTGCGAAGAAAATGTCCTGCACCAGCGAAGCGAAATGCGGGATCAGATTCTCGCCGGATGCGACCAGTTCCGCCATGCTTTTCGCGCTTGCCGACAGCTCGCGCCACGCGCGCCGATCGTAGCTGTCGCTCTCGATCCATGCGGTCTCGCCCGGCACGGTCGGAATATAGACTCGCGGTGGTTTCTTGATCTTGGTGGGCACTGTCATTTGACGTTAGCAGCGCCGATCGAACCGGCCAATCCTGCACCGCGACGGGTCGTTTGGCTGTGCATTGCGACCTTCGAAACAGCTTGAATCATAGTGGACGCTGGAGCCAATATCCTCAAGGCGGCCGGAGGTATTGTCCGTCGAGCCGCCGACTCACGATGAGCGGCGATTCAGATAATCCGCAAAGTGCCGAGGTAGCGCGACGTCGGCATGCCGTGTTGATCGCCACGGTCAAAGACTTTATCGCGACCGCCGAGCCGGTCGGATCCCACCAACTTGCCAACCGCTACACACTCGGAGCTCGGGCCGCTACCATCCGCAGCCTGATGGCAGAACTCGAAGAGGAGGGGTTTCTTTCCCAACCGCATACCTCGGCGGGCCGGATGCCGACTGAAAAGGCGTTCCGCTATTACGTCAACCATCTGGCGCATAACAACCGCATTGGCTTCGATGAACGCGCGCAAATCGAATTCCAGTATTCCGGCGGTCCGCGGGGGCTGAACGACACGATGCGCGAAACCTCGCGAATGCTCGCCCTTCTAAGCGGTCAGGCGGCTCTGGTGATGGCGCCGCGCCTGGAAGCGGTGATTCTCGAAAGCGTCAATTTCGTTCGACTTCGTCAGTGTCAGGTACTGACGATTTTCGTGGCAGCCACAAGCGGCGTGCAGAACCGGGTGGTCGATTTGGAGCGCGACTTTACTCAAGACGCGCTCGACCGAATGGCTCGCTATCTAAACGAATGGATTTCCGGGCGCACCGTTGAATCCGCACGGGTCTGCATCGAGCGCGCGCTGCGCGAAGACCGGGCCCAGTATGACCGGTTCGCGACCGAAGCACTGGAACTCGGTGATGCCGTAACTGGAGGCTCGCCGACGGCTGAGATCTTCATCGAGGGCAGCGCCCAAGCGCTCGATCAGCCCGAGTTTGCCGACCCGGTCAAGGTAAGGGAACTGCTGCGCGCGCTTGAAGATAAGACCGCGCTGCTGCACCTGCTCGAACGGAGCATTGCGGCCAACGGTCCGATGGTCTGTATCGGCTCGGAGAACTTCGATTCGAATACGCCCGATCTGAGCGTAATTGCGTCCGCTTATGCCGCCGGTTCGACGCCGCTCGGCAGTGTTGCGGTGGTCGGGCCGCTGCGGATGGACTATAGCCGCGTGATTGCGATTGTTGACTACACGGCCCGCGCCCTGTCCCGGATCCTCGAACCACCCTGAGACGCCGGCCGGCGGCCGCGAAAGTGGCTTCCATCCGGACATCGTGTAGCTAGTAGAAGGCCGGCCTGATTGCTTCGAGGGACTCACCGCGGCTGGTCAAGACCCCTTGGCAGAGTGACTCCTTGCGGCCGGGGTGCGATGCTCCCAGGCGGCGTTCGGGGTATCGCACGACAGTCCGAAATTTTTAGCCGCTCAAACTTCAATCTCGCAATCGACACGAGTTGGCGGGCGGCTTCGCGCCACGCCGAGGCCAGCCCTGGCGAGTCGGGGAGTCGGCGGCTCCTGACTCCTCGGCTCGCGACCTTTTCCTCACTTAGCACTTGATCCTCCAGCCCCAAGTCGAGCTTTTATTTCTCGGCTCATCTCGACCTCGGGGCGCGTCCTCAGTTTCGCGCTCCTCGGACCTAGACCGCGCTCAGTTTTTCCGACAACATCAGGGTAAATTCGCTCTTTCAGACCCTCTATTCGGTCCGAGCGCGGCTTCACTCATAACCGGACCGCATCATCCCAGCCACTCGCTTTGCTAACTCGGGATTCCATTTGGATGGTCTCTGTTCGGGTCGAAAATGCCCACCATTTGCCCCTAGCTTTGGGCTGAATCGTGCTTAATTTCACTGGAGAATCTGTCCAAGCCAAGAAAGTGTAATGAGCCATCGAAAAAAAGAAGAGCCTGAAACCGGCGAAAACGGTCCTGAGTCCGACATCCAAAGCGAGTCGCGTGCCGAATACGAAGCGTTGAAGGCCAAAGCGGACGAAACGGCGGCGGAATTGGCGGATTTCAAAGACAAGTATCTGCGGGCCTTGGCCGACGGCGAAAATGCGCGCAAGCGGATCCGGCAGCAGTGCGACGAGTCGATCAAAATACAGCGTGAAGATCTACTGCGTGACCTTCTGACGATCATCGACAATCTTGAGCGGGCCGTCGATGCTGCTCGCGGAGGCGGCAACGGCAAATCGATCGTTGAGGGCGTCGAGATGGTCCTGAACTCGATGAAGGACTTTCTGCGCAGCCACGGCGTCAGCGAGGTAAGCACGGTCGGTCGGCCCTTCGATCCGCTGCTCCACGAGGCGGTCGACCACGTGGCCAGCGCCGAGCATGAGCCCAACACGGTGATCAACGAGTTCAACCGCGGCTACAAGGTGGGCGACCGCCTCCTGCGGCCGGCGCGAGTCTCGGTGGCCAAGGCTGTGCCGGAGGGCCAAGAAACGAAGGACCCGGACGATCAAGACGAGTTGTAAACCCGTAAAACATGATTATTTTTCAATTTGAAGACCACGAGGTCCGGAACCAAGCCCGCTCCGGAGACGCGGTGAGTCATAAAGAGGCTTAGTAAGAGACATGGCAAAAGTAATCGGAATCGACCTGGGAACCACCAATAGCTGCGTTGCAATAATGGAGGGCGGCGACCCGGTCGTAATCGCAAATTCCGAAGGCAGTCGCACTACCCCTTCGGTGGTGGCCTTCACCGAGTCAGGCGAGCGCCTGGTTGGACAAATCGCCAAGCGCCAAGCGATCACCAATCCGACCAATACGGTTTTCGCGATCAAGCGGCTGATGGGTCGACGCTTCGAAGACTCCGAGGTCCAGAAGGCGATGAAGATCTCGCCTTACAAGATTGTCAAGAACGACGACGGCGCCGCTTGGGTGGAGATCCGCAGCAAGAAGTACAGCCCGGCCGAAATCTCCGCGTTCGTTCTGCAAAAGATGAAACAGACCGCGGAAGACTATCTCGGCGAAAAAGTCACCGAGGCCGTTATTACGGTGCCAGCCTACTTCAACGACGGGCAGCGGCAGGCGACCAAGGACGCGGGTCGGATCGCGGGTCTCAATGTTCTGCGGATCATCAACGAGCCGACCTCGGCATCGCTGGCCTACGGCCTCGACAAAAAGAAGGACGAAAAAATCGCCGTCTTCGACCTCGGAGGCGGAACCTTCGATATCTCGATTCTCGAACTCGGCGAGGGCGTATTTGAGGTCAAGGCGACCAACGGTGACACCTTTCTCGGCGGCGAAGACTTCGACAACCGGATCATGGATTACCTTGCCGACGAGTTCCGAAAGGATCAGGGCATCGACCTGCGAAAAGATCGGATGGCACTCCAGCGTCTCAAGGAGGCTGCGGAGAAGGCCAAATGCGAGCTTTCGACCGTGGCGGAGACCGATATCAATCTGCCCTTCATCACTGCCGACCAGAGCGGTCCCAAGCATCTGAACATGAAGCTTACGCGCGCCAAGCTCGAAGCACTGTGTGCGGACTTCCTCGATCGGCTCGATGATCCCTGTCAGATCGCGATGCGTGACGCCAGCATCAAGGCCAGCGATATCGACGAGGTGGTGTTGGTCGGCGGTATGACCCGGATGCCCGCGGTGCAACAGCATGTGAAAAAGCTCTTCGGGAAGGAAGGGCATAAGGGGGTCAATCCGGACGAAGTCGTCGCAGTCGGCGCGGCCATTCAGGCCGGCGTGCTCAAAGGAGAAGTCAAGGACGTCCTGCTGCTTGATGTTACCCCGCTTTCGCTCGGCATCGAGACCCTCGGCGGCGTATTCACCAAGCTGATCGAAAAGAACACTACCATCCCGACCCGCAAGAGCCAGATCTTCTCGACCGCGCAGGATAATCAGACCGCGGTCACGATTCGGGTCTTTCAGGGCGAGCGCGAGATGGCCGGTGACAACAAGCTTCTCGGCCAGTTTGATCTGATCGGAATTCCCCCCGCACCTCGCGGCCTGCCGCAGGTCGAGGTCACTTTCGATATCGACGCTAACGGAATCGTCAACGTCGGCGCCAAAGACAAGGGCACCAACAAGGAGCAATCGATCAAGATCACCGCCTCCTCGGGACTCAGCGAGGAGGAGATCAAGAAGATGGTGCGCGAAGCCGAGTCGCACGCCGAAGAGGATAAGCGCAAGCGCGCCGCGGTCGAGGCCAAAAACAAGCTCGACAACCTCATCTACCAGACCGAGAAGACGATGGCGGAGCATGGAAGCGCGCTCGACGCGGCGGCCAAGAACACGATCGATGAAGCGATCGCAAACGCGAAGAGCAAGCTCGAATCGAACGACGTCGACGAGATGAATCGGGCGGCCGACGCCCTGTCCAACGCGTCGCACAAGCTCGCGGAAGCCATGTACTCGGCTCAGACCAAGAGCCAAGCGGGCGGCGGGGAGCAGGCAGGTTCCGGCGCCGACGGCGGCCCGTCCAACGGCAATCCCGGCGGTGGCACGAAACCAGAAGACGTAGTCGATGCGGACTTCAAGGAAGTCAAGGAATAGAGGTTGGCTGAGTTTTGAAAGCGGCAAGGGCGCGCCCGAAAGAGCGTGCCCTTTGTCGTTGACCGAGGCATCGCCGGGTAGTCGTCGCGCGGTGATGAAAGAGTCGCTTACCTGAGGATTACCGATCGGCTAATATCGCGGGCGGGATGGCTATCAACAAACAAGATTACTACACGACGCTGGGGGTCGATCGCGGCGCCAGCGACGAAGACCTAAAAAAAGCTTACCGGCGCCTGGCGATCCAGTATCATCCCGATCGCAACCCAGGCGATAAATCCGCCGAAGAAAAGTTCAAGGAGCTCAGCGAGGCCTACCAGGTCCTCTCTGATCCTGAGAAGCGTGCACAATACGATCGCTTCGGCCACGCAGCGTTCCAAGGGGCGCAAGGCCCGGGCGGATTCGGCGGGTTTGATTTCTCGCAGGGCTTCGAAGATGTGTTCTCTGACATCTTCGGCGATTTCTTCGGCACCGGACGCGGCCGTGCTCGGTCGCGCGTTCGGCGCGGCGACGACTTGCGCTACGACCTCGAGATTGAGTTCGAAGAAGCGGCCCGGGGCACCGAGAAGGTCGTCAAGATCCAACGCTTGGCGCAGTGCGACGAATGCCGGGGTTCGCGAACCCGCTCGGGAGCTGCAGGTTCCAAGACTTGTCCCAACTGCCGCGGCACGGGACAGGTGCGCACCCAACAAGGTTTCTTCTCGATAGCGACCACCTGCGGTCAATGTCGCGGCGAGGGCCAACTGATCTCCGACCCGTGCCCGAAATGCTCGGGTCAGGGACGGTTGCGCAAGGTCCAATCGCTTTCGGTTCGGATTCCGCCCGGAGTCGACAATGGATCACGGCTCAAGCTGCGAAACGAGGGAGAAGCGGGCTTTGGCGGAGGTCAATCTGGCGACCTCTACGTCGTGATCCACGTTCACGACCATCCGATCTTCGCGCGGCGCGAGAACGACATCTTGGTCGAAGTGCCGGTGAGTTTTCCGCAAGCCGCCCTGGGTTCGGAAATCGAAGTACCATCTCTCGATGGGAAGCTGAAGCTAAAGATTCCCGCCGGCACTCAATCGGGTAAGGAATTCCGCCTAAAGAGCAAGGGATTTGCCGATCTCCACGGCTATGGCCGAGGCGATGAGATTGTAACGATCGTGATTGAGACGCCGCGCCGATTGTCCGCGCGCCAACGAGAGTTGCTCGAGGAATTCGCTAAGCTATCGGGCGAGACCGCCAGCCATCCATTGTCCAAGGGCTTCGTCGATAAGCTCAAGGAGATGTTCGGCTAGGGGCGTGAGTTTCTTTTGATGGAACTCTTCCGACCGAACTGACTCCGCTAAAATTTCTCGCCGCGAACTCGTCCGATCGCTCCGCTTATGAGCTAAGGAGCGATCTCATCAATGCCGTCCGCATGGCATCGATCGGCGCCTCGCAGCCGTTGAACATTTCGAACGCCAGCACCCCTTGATGCAGCAGCATCCCCCGGCCATCGGCGATCGGCCGCTTGAGTCGAATTGCTGGTCGCAGAAAAGGAGTCGGATTTCGTGCATAGATCAGATCGTAAAAGAAGCAGTCCTTCGAGGCCGCTTCGTATTTCAAGGCCGGGAAACCCGAGTCACCCAGCCCGGCTGAAGTGGCGTTTAGGACAATCGCAGCTTCACTAAGGGTTTCGAAGTCCGTCAGCGACGCTAGCCCCCTTACTTTAATCTTAATCGGACGCAGCCGGCGCGCCAGCGAGAGCGCCCGCGCGCGGGTGCGGTTGGCTAGTACAATTTCTCCCACCCCTATTCGCGACAGTGCGAGGATAGCCGCCGCGGCCGCTCCCCCGGCCCCGATAACGACCGCCCGCTTGCGCTCGATCGCAAGCCTCAGGGCACGCAGATCTTTTTCAAGCCCGCGCGCATCCGTGTTGTGGCCGAAGAGCCGCCCGTTGCGGTTGACAACACAATTGATGGCACCGAGCCTGCGTCCTTCGGCACTGATAGAAGTGAGCATTCGCAGCGCGCGTTGCTTGTGCGGAAGAGTCAGATTGACTCCGAGAAGACCGAGCGCCGGAATCGCCCCCAGTGCGTTGCGCAGCTGATCGGGACGGACGTGAAAGGGCAGATAAGCGCGGTTAAGTCCCAACGCTTTGTAGGCGGCGTTGTGCATCGCAGGCGATCGCGAATGCTCGACGGGATCGCCAAAGACACCCGTGATCAAGGTCGCGCCCGATACCATCCGACCGTGGTCTAGCGGATACCGCTAACTAGCAAAGAATGAGCACGACTTAAATCAGACGGTACGGGCGCGTGATTCAGCGGCCGCAACAACTTCATCGGAAGTGAAAAGATATGTGTAGTTTAGTCCAGCGCGAGCGAACGCCTCCGACGCACCCGCGCCGCGGTCGACTACACCGAAGGCGGCCTCCACTACCGCGCCGGCTTCGCGCAGGGCGCTGACCGCTTCTAGGCTCGACCCGCCGGTGGTGATGGTATCGTCGACCACCGCGGTGATCTTGCCGAGCCTGAACACACCCTCAATTCGCTGTTGCAACCCATGCTGTTTGGTCTCTTTACGGACGAAGAACCCGGCGAGGTCAACCTTGTGTCTGTAGGCCGCGCCGATGATTGCATCGGTGACCGGAAGCGCCGCCGCCGCCAGGCCGCCGATCAGTTCGATTCCTGCGGGCCTGATCAGCTCGAGCATCAATTCGCCCACGAGAAAGGCGCCTCGTGGAATATAAAGGGTGCGGCGGCAGTCGATATAGAAATTCGCCGTTTGACCGGACGACAGCGTCACCTCACGTTCGACGTATGATTCGCGCGCCAGCAACTTCAAAAGCTCGTCGCGCGAAGGTTTGGTCTCCATCTAGAACGCTAGGCTGCCGGCTTGAACTTCACCAGCGTGCGGTCGGGAGTGACGTCGTCAAAGAAAGCTTGAACCGGCATGTCGACGCGAATCGCCTCCGGCGCGGCCGCGATGTTGGTCGTCAGGTGCGGTCCTTCGGCGAGCTCCACGATCGCCAGCACGTACGGCGCATCGGCGAAGGCGCGATTCGACGCCCGGTGCACAACCGTAAACGAATGGACCTTGCCTAACCCGCTGCAGGGCTCCCATTGGAGTTGATCGGACATGCAGTGGGGGCACCGCGGACGGGGGTAGTAGATGAACTGGCGGCACTTTTCGCATCGCTGGAGGAGCAGCTCGTGGCGCTTTGCAGCGTCCCAGAACGGCCGACTGGTAGGCGTGGGCTTGGGTAGAGGTTTTGCATACGTGCTCATGATCTACGCTCCAAAATGAGGCTGGCCTGCTCGCTCATGATTCCGCCATTGCCGTTGACAAAGCCGCGCGCCGCGTTTTTCACCTGTCGATCGCCTCCGCGCCCCATCAGTTGGCGAATCCCCTCGACCACGTGGCTCGCGCCGCCCGCCAACCCGGGCTGCCCAAACGACAACTGTCCGCCGTGAGTATTGCACGGCAGGTCCCCGGAGAAGGTCAGATCGTGCTCGCGCACGAACGCCCCACCCTGCCCTTTCTTGCAAAAGCCCGCGTCTTCGAGAGTAACGATAACCGTGATCGTGTAGCAGTCGTAGGGACAGACGAAGTTCATGTCCTTCGGACTCAGCCCGGCCATCGAGAAGGCCGACGCCGCGGCCTCTTTGACCGGTGATGTGGTCAACGAAGGTGCGTAGGTGATGCTCGAATGGTTGCAACTCTCGCCGGCCCCAAGCAGCCACACGGGAGGATTCTTCGCCCGCTTGGCTACCTCAGGAGACGCGACCACGAAGGCGGCGCCGCCGGTGCAGGGGCTCACAATCTCGAACAGGTGCAGCGGATCCGTGATCATGCGCGAGGCAAGCACGTCGCCGATCGTAATCGCTTTGTCATTGAAGGTGGCAAGCGGATTCTTCAGCGCGTTGGTGCGTTGATCGACCGCGACCTTGGCCATCTCTTCAGGTTTGGTTCCGAATTCGAACATATGACGGCGCGCGATGAGCGCGTAGCCGCAGTTTGCGCCGATATTCCCATACGGCGCCTCGAACTCCCGCATTACTGAAGCGGTCGGAGGGCGCTGATCGCCGGCTGCGTTGAGATCGGCGACTACGCACAGCACCGCACTACACATGCCCGCGTCGATCGCGGCGGCGGCGCGCCAGAACATCCCGGCCGGACTTGCGCCACCGATATCGACGATGTTCAACATGCGCACTGGGATCCCGAGAACCTCGGCCGCGAGTCCTGGATAGATCATTCCAGGATCAGAGAAGGGTACTCCGGTCAGGAAACCATCGATGTCTTTCTTTTCGAGTCCGGCATCAGCGATCGCCTCGGCCGATACTCGGGCCATCAGGCCGAGCGCCGTAGCGTCGCCGGGCTCCTTGGTAGGCTTGAGTTCGCCGATTCCGATCGCGGCAGCTTTGTTTTTGAGACTCATGCGTTTGCTCCGAATGAGGTTTGATCGATACCGCTACTATCACAGTCGAGCTTGGTATGGCATATCTGCGACTTGTCGCCGGACAGCAGCCCGCCGTCATCGAACCCGATTGAGTTCCGTGCGCCGACGCTCATGCGATATGTTGGTGGGTTGGAGCGAATGAATGGCATTCATTATTTGTGACGATCATCAACTCGATGTCGAAGCCGAAGGCGTGGATGAGGCGGTCGCGAAACAGCTGATGCTGACCGAAGCGAAGCCGGACGCGACGCCGATCGAACAGGAGATCATCGCGTTCGGGCGCGGGCATCGCCACTGCGCGATCCGGATCATGAAGGGCTAGATCAGCCAGGCTGGCGGCAACGCGTCCTCTGGTCGGCCCGCCAGCAGCTTACGAACTTTTTCGTACCGGCGTTCAGGAGGCGGGATGAGTTGCGATGGTCGATCGCGGAGCATAGTATGCCGGCGCGGGGTGGAGCAGTCTGGTAGCTCGCCGGGCTCATAACCCGGAGGTCGAAGGTTCAAATCCTTCCCCCGCAACCATTCGACTTCCAAATCAACTAAAATCCGCACATCGGTTCGGCGCGAACCGAGCGGTCATGTTAAGACCTCGCTTCTGCATACTTGCCCTGCTACCATCCGTACTACCATTGGTAGGAAGGTAGAGTCATGGCCGCAGCAAAGCTTTCCGTATCACTCCCTCGTTCATTGGCTGGATTCGTCGAAAACTACCGCAAAAAGCGCGGTTTAAAGAGTCGATCTCAAGTCTTCGAAGAGGCGATCAAGCTGCTTCGCAACCGAGAATTGGAAGCCGCGTACCGCGAAGCCAACTCGGAAATCGATGACGTTTGGGACAACGCGATCTCCGATGGACTGTCCGATGAGACGTGGTGAAATCTATTTCGCGGATCT
>DASXNP010000258.1:0-14406 GCA_036494985.1 Binataceae bacterium (SeqCode) | reverse complement strand
CCGACGGCAGCTATATCCGCTTCGACGAGAATTCCGCCGTGCTGCTGGACAATCAGGGTGAACCGATCGGCACCCGGATCTTTGGACCCGTGGCGCGCGAACTAAGAGCCAAGCGTTTTCTTAAGATCATCTCGCTTGCGCCCGAGGTTCTTTGAACGATTCTGCGGCAAAAAGGTGATGATGTCGAAACCTTACAAGTGCAAGATCAAAAAGAACGACCTGGTGATGGTGATCACGGGGCGCGATCGGGGAAAAACCGGCAAAGTAAAGCGCGTGATTCCCGATGAGCAGCGGGTTTTGGTCGAACGGATCAACGTCGTGAAACGCCATTCAAAACCCCGCGGCGCGGCTAGTCCGGGCGGGATCGTGGAGAAGGAAGCGCCGATTCAGGTCTCGAACGTGATGCTGATGGACGAGCGCAGCAACGGCCCAACTCGGGTCGGCTTCAAGTTCTCTTCGGCGGGCGAGAAATCACGAGTAAGCCGCAGATCGGGCGAGCCGATCGGCAACGACTGAGCAGGTTTCGGTAACAACCGTGGCTGACAAAGCTGAAAAGTCACCAAAGGCCCCCAAGGCTGCAAGGGGCAGCAACAAGAAAAAGTCGGGTCAAACGGCCGCGGCGGCCGCGGCGAACGTCGAAGCGGAAGCGAACGAACCGGAGGAGAAAATTCCGGCGCGGCTTAAGATTCGCTACCAGACTGAAATCGTGCCCAAGTTGATGCGCGAGCTAAAGATCGACAATCGCTTTCGCGTGCCGCGCCTTGAGAAGATCACGATCAACATGGCGCTCAGTGAGGCGCGCGAGAACCCGAAAATCCTTGACGCGGCGGCCGACGAACTCAAGCAGATCACCGGACAGAAGCCAGTCATCACCAAGGCTCGCAAGGCAATCTCGAACTTCAAACTGCGCGCCGGGCTTCCGATTGGGGTGATGGTCACGCTTAGGCGGGAGCGAATGTACGAATTCTTCGATCGCCTCGTAAGCATCGCGCTGCCGCGGGTGCGCGATTTCCGCGGCGTCGGCGATAAGGCCTTCGACGGACGAGGCAACTATTCGCTGGGGTTGCGTGAACACACGATCTTCGCCGAACTCAATCTGGACAAGGTTGAGCGGGTCAAGGGCCTTACGATTTCGGTGATCACCACTGCGCGCAGCGACTACGAGGGAGCGATGCTGTTGCGGGAGCTGGGGATGCCGTTTCGCGGCACGGGCGAGAGCCGCGACCGACTGCGCGCGGCGTTGTGAAAAGAGGTATCGGGTAATTTAGATGGCGAAGACCAGCTTGATAGTCAAGGCCCAGCGTAAACCGAAATTCAAAGTTCGCCAACATAATCGGTGCAAGACTTGCGGTCGCCCGCGCGCGTACTATAGGCGCTTCAAAATCTGCCGCATCTGCCTGCGCAATCTGGCTCTCAAGGGCCAGTTGCCGGGGGTGGTCAAGGCGAGCTGGTAACTACGGTTAAAACTATGTCACAGACTGATCCAGTAGCCGATCTCCTCACCAGGATTCGCAACGCCGTGCACGCGCGGCATGATCAGGTGGTGGTGCCTCATTCGCGGCTGCGCGAGGCGATTTGCAAGGTGCTGCTCGCCGAGGGTTTCCTCGACGGCATCGAGACCGGCGGAGAGCCGCCGATCCGCAAGCTGGTGCTTAAGATGCGCTATTCGAAAGCCCGCCTTCCGGTTATACAGGGACTGCGCCGCATCAGCCGACCGGGACTGCGGCGCTACGCGGGGGCCGCCGAGATGCCGCGGGCCAGCGGAGCGTTGGGACTCAACATCGTCTCGACCCCGCTCGGCGTGATGACCGACCGTGAGGCGCGCCGCAAAAGAGTCGGCGGCGAAGTGCTGTTGGCGGTATGGTGAGCACTGGCGGGATTTGACGAGAGAAAGGGACTGGTAATGTCGCGAGTCGGCAAAATGCCCGTGAAGCTTGAGCAAGGGGTTAAGGCCCATCTGATGGGCGACACGCTGAGGCTTGAGGGTCCGAAAGGTAAGCTCGAGCTGAAGGTCGATCCCCGCTTCAAGATCGAGATCAAGGATTCGCAGCTCGAGGTGAAGCGGCCCGACGAAGAGAGCGAGGCGCGCGCCAAACACGGGCTTTATCGTAAACTGATCGCCAACATGGCCGAAGGCGTAAGCAAGGGCTTCAGCAAGGTGCTGGAAATCAATGGAGTAGGCTACCGCGCCGACGTCAGGGGTAATGCGCTCAATATGACGCTCGGCTACTCGCATCCGGTGGTTTACCAGCTGCCGAGCGGGGTCACCGCCAAGGTCGAACGCCAGGTCGTGGTTACGCTCTCGGGTGCGGATCGGCAATTGCTCGGGGCGGTGGCAGCGCAAATCCGCGCGCTGAGACCGCCGGAACCCTACAAAGGCAAGGGCATCAAATACGCCGAAGAAAAAGTGCGCCGCAAGGCGGGCAAGGCCGCAGCCGGCGCGAGCTCATCGTAAAAGCGCATTAGTTTCAAACCATGGCCACCCAACGAGTTGAAAAACGCATCTCACGTCATCGCCGCGTAAGGCGCATTCTTCGCGGCACAGACCAGCGTCCACGGCTGGCGGTTTACCGCTCGCTGCATCATATCTACGCGCAGGTTATCTCGGACGATTCGGGGCGGACCTTGGTCGCGTCTTCGACCCTGGGATCTGGTCTGAAAGGCGGGGGACTCAAGAGCACCAGCGGTAAGGACGCGGCCAAAGTGATCGGAAAAACGATCGCGGGCAAATGCCTGGAGCGGGGGATCAATCAGGTGGTCTTCGATCGCAGCGGGTTCCTCTATCATGGCTGCGTCAAAGCGCTCGCCGACGCGGCCCGCGAGGCGGGTCTTAAATTTTAGTTGGTGATTTTAACTTCTAGCGACAAGAGAGACTTAACGTGGCAGAAAGAATCGACGCCCAGGGACTCGAAATAAAAGAAAAGGTGGTTCACATCAACCGCGTCGCCAAGGTAGTCAAGGGCGGCCGGCGCTTTAGTTTCAGCGCCCTGGTGGTTGCGGGCGATCAGAACGGTCTGGTGGGGTTCGGCCTCGGTAAGGCCAAAGAGGTTCCCGAAGCGATCCGCAAAGGCCTCGAGCAAGCCAAGAAAAGCCTGATTCGGGTGCCGATTAAGAATGGGACCATACCCTACCCGGTGCTGGGCCGATTCGGAGCGGGCAAGGTGATTCTGAAGCCCGCCTCCGAGGGGACCGGGGTCATCGCGGCCGGCGGCGTGCGGGCGGTGCTCGAGCTTGCCGGTATTCGCAACGTCCTGACCAAACGGCTGGGAACCTCCAATCCAAACAATCTAGTCAACGCGACGCTCGAGGCATTGCGGGAGTTGAAGAATCCAGCCGATGTTATCAACCTGCGCGCGCGTGAAGCCGAGGTTCGGGATCCGGCGGCGGCCTAAGAACCCCGATCGCAAAACGAGGGGCGCTTAAATGTCTGAGACGATTCGAATCAAACTGATCCACAGCCCGATCGGGACCACCGATCGCATCCGAGCCACCGTCAAGGGGCTTGGGCTTAGGCGAGTCGGCGGCGTGCGCGAAATCAAGCGTACGCCGGCGGTGGAAGGTATGATCAAACGCATCCCGCATTTGGTCGTCGAGGTAAAGGAGTAGCGCCTGCTTCGGCGATAAACCCGAGGGCGAGCAAAGCTGGAAATGGATCTCAAAACACTAAAGCCCGCGCCCGGCTCGACCCACCGCCGCAAGCGCGTGGGACGTGGAATCGGCTCCGGCCACGGCAAGACCTCGGGCCGCGGGCACAAGGGATTGGGTTCGCGTAGCCACGGCAATACGCCTCCTGGCTATGAGGGCGGCCAGATGCCGTTGCAGCGCCGGATACCGAAACATGGCTTTCGCCGGCTTCAGGCAGCGCAGACCGATCGCGACCGGGTCTCGAGCGTCAATCTTTCTCGTTTCTCAATCTTCGCCGACGGCGATACCATCGACCCCGGAGCGATGAGCGCAAAGGGCTTGGTTCGCAAGCGGCATCGAGTCAAGATTCTGGGCACCGGCGAATTCAAGACCAGGCTGACCATCCGTGCCCACGCGTTCTCCAAAGGTGCAATGGCCAAGATCGCCGCGGCCGGTGGCAGCGCGGAAGTGATTCAGTAGCAATGCTCGACGGGGTATCCAACGCCTCTCATATTCCCGAACTTCGACGGCGGATCTTGTTCACCGCCGGAATGCTCGCGGTTTTTCGAATCGGGGTGGCCGTTCCGACCCCCGGGATCGATGGGCAGGCGCTGGCCTCTTTCTTCGATGCGGCTAGCAGCACCCTGTTCGGATGGATCAACTTGTTCTCGGGCGGTGCTTTGCAACGCTTTTCAGTCTTCGCGCTGGGGATCATGCCCTATATTTCGGTCGCGATCATTCTCGATCTGCTTAAAGTAGCCTCGCCGTATCTCGACGAACTTTACAAGGAAGGCGAGGCGGGACGCCGCAAAATCACGCAGTACACCCGCTATGGCACCGTCGGCCTCTCGCTCATCCAGGGGATGATGATCGCAATCTCGCTCGAGAAGATTCAGGCCCCCGGCGGGGGCTCGGTGGTTTACAATCCGGGCTGGGGATTTCGCATCGTGACGGTGCTCACCTTGATGTCGGGCACGATGTTCATCATGTGGATCGGGGAGCAGATCACCGAACGCGGGATTGGCAACGGCATTTCCTTGATCATCATGGCGGGAATCGTCGCGCGTCTTCCGGGCGCGTTCGGTACCACGGTCCAGTTCCTGCGCGAAGGCGAAATCAGCATCTTCCTGCTTTTGCTCATCCTCGTGATCGCGGTGGGGGTGACCGGCGGAATCGTCTTCATGGAGCAGGCGCAACGGCGGATTCCCGTGCAATACGCCAAGCGCGTGGTCGGCCGCCGAGTCTATGGCGGCCAGAGTTCTCATCTGCCGCTTAAGATCAACACTGCCGGTGTAATCCCGCCAATCTTCGCCTCCTCCATTCTGGTCTTCCCCGCCACCGTAGCCACGTTCATTCCCGCCCTGAAAGACTATGCGGCCTACCTGACTCCAGGCGGAGCGGTTTACGACCTGGTCTACGTCGCTTTGATCATCTTCTTTGCGTACTTCTACACCGCGGTCACCTTCAATCCGGTCGACGTCGCCGACAACCTCAAGAAATACGGCGGTTTCATCCCAGGCATCCGGCCTGGT
Organism: Binataceae bacterium (SeqCode); assembly: GCA_036494985.1. GTDB lineage: Bacteria > Desulfobacterota > Binatia > Binatales > Binataceae > DASXNP01. The sequence goes on along the minus strand of DASXNP010000258.1, from coordinate 9,250 downwards.
CGTTATACCGCCGAATACATCGATCGGGTTTTGTCGCGGATTACCTTGGGCGGTGCGCTCTACGTGGCCGCCGTGTGCGTGCTCCCGACGATTCTGATCCAGCGCTTTAATGTTCCCTTTTATTTTGGCGGTACCGCGCTGCTAATCGTAGTCGGGGTGGCGCTCGACACTGTCGTACAAATCGAAACGCACCTGCTAACCCGCAACTACGAGGGCTTTATGCGGCGCGGGCGGATTAGGTCGAGGAGAGGCTAAGTTGCGATTGGTGCTGCTCGGCCCCCCGGGTGCGGGCAAGGGTACTCAAGCCAGATTGCTGCAGGACAAGTTCCGCATTCCACAGGTCGCCAGCGGAGATCTCCTGCGCGCCGCGGTTCGGGTCCCAAGCGGGCCCGGTCTGGAGGCGAAGAGCTTCATGGATCGCGGCTCGCTGGTGCCGGATGAACTGGTGCTCAGACTGGTCAACGCGAGGCTGGCCGAACCCGACGCCCAAGGGGGATTCATTCTCGACGGGTTCCCCCGCACTGTCGGCCAGGCCGAAACGCTCGACAAGGAATTGTCGGCCGGCTCGCGAAGGATTGATCGGGTAATTGCGCTGACTGTATCAGACGACGAGATCATCAAACGCATCTCAGGTCGCCGCACCTGCCGCAATTGCGGAGCGATGTATCACCTGATCTACGACCCTTCGCGGAAACTCGGCGTTTGCGACAAGTGTGGCGGCGAACTCTACCAGCGTGAAGACGACGCCGAAGAAACGGTCCGCAAGCGGCTGGAGGTCTACGCGGACGAGACTAGTCCGCTGCTCGACTATTACCGGCGCGGCGGAATCCTGGTGCAGATCGAAGGAAGCGGGGCACCCGAAAACATTCACAATAAGATTGTTGCGGCGTTAAACGGCGCCGTGGCGGCAACCCACTGATGATTCTCCTGAAGAACGCCGACGAGATTTCGATAATGCGACGGGCCAGCCAGATCGTCGGCGAAATCTTACTCGAAGTCGCAGCGGCCGTTAAACCCGGCGTGTCAACCGGCGAACTCGACCAAATCGCCGAAGCCCTGACCTATGAGAAGGGTGCCAAACCGGCTTTCAAGGGCTATCGTCCGCGCGGGGTGGTGTACCCGAAGTCGCTGTGCGTGTCGGTCAACGACGAGATCGTTCATGGTATCCCCTCGGGGCGCAAGCTTAAGGCGGGCGACATCGTGGGCCTCGATTTCGGGGTGGTCTACCAAGGTTTCTTCGGCGACTCGGCGCGGACTGTTGCAGTCGGCGGGATTTCGAGTAATGCTAATAGATTGCTCAGCGTTACACGTGACGCCCTTTACGCGGGCATTCAGCAAGCTCGGATTGGCAACCGAATCAGCGATATCGGCAGCGCCGTGCAGCGAGTCGCCGAAAGCGCCGGCTTTGCGGTGGTTGAGGAGTTTGCGGGGCACGGCATAGGGCGCAGCCTGCACGAGGATCCACAGGTGCCGAACTATTTTCGGCGTGGAATGCCAAATCCGAGACTGCAGGAAGGGATGGTGCTGGCGATCGAGCCGATGGTGAACGAAGGAACGCCGGATTTGCGAATCCTAGAAGACGGTTGGACGGCGGTAACGGCCGACGGTCGTCTGTCGGCGCATTTCGAGCATTCGGTGGCGATCACGGCGGACGGCCCTGAGATCCTAAGCGAGATTGCCAATGTCCAAGGGTGACGCTATCGAGGTGAGCGGAACGGTTACCGAGGCGCTTCCCAACGCGGTATTTCGCGTCGATCTCGAAAACGGGCACAAGGTTCTCGCGCACATCTCAGGAAAGATGCGTATGCACTACATCAAGATCCTGCCCGGCGACAAGGTGACGGTGGAGCTCTCGCCGTACGATTTGAGCCGCGGGCGGATTACCTATCGAATGCGCTAGAGAGCACGCGATCGGCGAGCAAAAACCCAATGAAAGTCCGGGCCTCAGTCAAAAAAATCTGCAAGAACTGCAAAGTCGTACGGCGTCAAGGCGTGGTTCGAATTCTCTGTTCCAACAATCCTCGGCACAAACAGCGTCAGGGTTAGAGTTTCATAGGGGACTACTATCACCATGGCACGGATCGCCGGAGTCGAATTACCAAAGACCAAGCGGATGGAAATCGCGCTTACCTACATCTACGGGGTCGGCCGCACCTCCGCCTTGAACATTTTGCGCGAAGCCAAGGTCGATGCGGGCCGAAGCAGCGACGATCTGACCACTGAAGAGCAGGTGCGTATTCGTGGTGTGCTGGAGGCGAAATACAAGGTCGAGGGCGACCTGCGCCGCGAGGTGCAGCAATCGATCAAGCGTCTGATGGACCTCGGCTGCTATCGCGGAATACGCCATCGCAAAGGACTGCCGGTCCGCGGCCAGCGCACCCACACCAACGCCCGGACCCGCAAGGGACCCCGCAAGGTGGTAGCCGGCAAGAAAATGGCACCGCCCAAGGGCTGACGCCGGCCGGGAGACTACCCGCGTCAATTAGAGCGTATACCAAAGAGAGATTTGAATGGCCGACGAAAGTACCGAAACCAAGGCGCCCAAGGGCAACAAGGGCGAAGCGGCCGCCGCTGCGCCGCGGCGCAAGAAGATCAAGCGCAGCGTGTCCGAAGGCGTCGCTCACGTCCACGCGACCTTCAACAACACCATCGTGTCGATAACCGATCCCCAGGGCCTGGTGATTTCGTGGTCGAGCGCCGGTTCGGTCGGCTTTAAAGGATCGCGCAAAGGCACCCCGTTCGCAGCTCAGATGGCAGCCGAAGCGGCGGCCAAGAAGGCAGCGGAAGTGGGTATGCGTGCCGTAGTCGTGCATGTCAACGGACCGGGCGGCGGCCGCGAATCCGCCGTTCGTGCACTTCAGGCCGCAGGTCTGGCCGTGCATTCAATCAAGGATGTGACGCCGATCCCGCACAACGGATGCCGGCCGCCGAAAAAGCGGCGCGTCTGATCGGACAGGATAGGAAAGCGTGGCAAGGTACTCAGGTCCAGTCTGCCGGCTCTGCCGGCGCGAAGGTCTCAAGCTTTTCCTTAAGGGAGAGCGCTGCTACTCCGACAAATGCGCAATCGAGCGCCGCAACTATCCGCCCGGCGCCCACGGCCAGGGTCGAGTGAGATTCTCGGAATACGCGATTCGTCTGCGCGAAAAGCAAAAGGTCAAGCGGATCTACCGCCTGGTAGAGACTCAGTTTGCGCATTATTTCCAAGCCGCCGAGCGGATGCCGGGCATCACCGGCGAGAACCTGCTCAGCCTGCTCGAGCGTCGTCTCGATAATGTCGTCTACCGCCTCGGATTCGCCAATTCGCGGGCCCAGGCGCGTACCCTGGTGCGACAGGGCCACTTCCATGTCAACTCGAAATCGGTTGACGTGCCGTCTTTTCTGGTCGGGGTCAACGACGTGATCAGCGTCGCCGAACCGAGCCGCAGCAAAAAGGTCATCGTCGAAGCGGTTGAACTCTCGCAGCGGCGCGGGGCTCCATCGTGGCTCGCCATTGAGCGCGATCAATTTCGAGGTTCCGTACGGGCGATGCCCGCGCGCGCCGACCTCACCATGCCGATCAGCGAAAAGCTGATAGTCGAGCACTACTCGAAGTAGGTTGTAGCTACCTTTTGAGACTCCGGGTTTGATGGCCGGGGCTCGGGATTTGAATTTTTCCTCGTCACGAGGAGTGATTATGCAGAACGACTTCCGTAACCTGATTAAGCCCAAGTCGGTCGAGTTCGAAGAAAAGGAACTCAGTCGCAACTATGGGCGGTTTATCGCCGAGCCTTTCGAACGCGGCTTCGGCATTACGATCGGCAATGCGCTCCGACGCGTCCTGCTCTCGTCGCTCACCGGCTATGCGGTAACCGCGGTCAGGGTAAAGGGCGTCTTGCACGAGTTTTCCACGCTGCCCGGGGTGAAGGAGGATATAACCGATATCATCCTGAACCTGAAGGAGGTGCGGCTGCGTCTGCACGAAGGCGATCAGATCACCGCGACGCTCAAAGCCAAGGGTGAGGCCACCGTCACCGCGCGCGATATTACCGCCGGTCCCAGTCTCGAGATACTCACGCCGGATCAGCATATCGCCACGCTCGACCGCGGCGCCGATCTCGACATGGAGCTGGTCATCAAGGAAGGCCGCGCCTACGTTCCCGCGGAAAGGTCAGACGACGAGGAACCGATTGGCACGGTCAGGCTCGATGCGACCTTCTCACCGATCCGAAAGGTCAACTTCATAGTCACCAACGCGCGCGTCGGCCAGCGCACCGACTACGACCGGCTGGCAATCGAAATCTGGACCGACGGCTCGATCTCACCGCGCGAAGCGTTGACCAGCGCCGCGCGTATTCTGCGCGACCAGATGACGATCTTTACCGGGGTCGAAGAGCGGATTGAGACGCCGGTTGCGATCGGCGCCGCCGATCGCGCCGAAGCGCGGCCTGAGCCTTTGAACGAGAACCTCTATCGCCCAGTGGAAGGCCTACCGATCTCGGTGCGGGCGTTCAACGGACTGCAGAACGCCGATATCAAGTACGTCGGAGAGCTGGTCCAGCGAACCGAACAGGACATGCTCAAGATCAAGAACTTCGGCCGCAAGTCGCTCAACGAGATCAAGGAGATTCTTACCGACATGGGTCTCTCACTCGGCATGCGCTTGGACAATCTCCCGCCACGAAGCGAGCTGGATCGCATGCGCGAGGAACAGGAACGCCGCGAGGCGATGTAGAAAGGGCCGCCGCGGTGGAGGTGCGCTCGCGGGGCGCGGTGCCGGTTGTGCGGCGGACGGAGACTTAAAAATGAGACACCAGAATCAAGGCCGCAAACTCAATCGCACCTCGGCCCATCGCAAGGCGCTGCTGCACAACCTGGTCCTGAGCTTAATTCGCTTCGGTCGGATCAGAACCACCGAGGCGAAGGCGAAGGAACTGCGCCGCTGCGCCGATCGCATGGTTACTCTGGGCAAGCGCGGCGATCTCAACGCGCGCCGGATGGCGTTTGATTTCGTGCGCTCGCGCGACGCCGTAAAGAAGCTGTTTGACGAGATCGCACCGCGCTTCAAAGATCGCAACGGCGGCTATACCCGCGTGATCAAGTTCGGCGAGCGGCGCGGCGATGCGGCGATGCTCTCGGTGGTCGAGTTTACCGGCGGCGAAGAGCAGGCCAAAGGCAAGCTGCCGAAGAAGAAGCGGTCAGCAAAGAAGACCGCCGAGCGCGAAGCCCGCCAGGCCGCCGCTTCCGCCTGACCAGTTAATACGCGACTTGTCACCCGCTTCTGCTAGTGTTTCAACGAACTCATCAACTCATCAACGCCGCCATCCGAATGTCAGCCGTTTGAGTCTTCTTCTCGTAACCGCGTTTGGGGATTGACGACAGACCCAATTGCGCCAGTCGGTTACGAGGCTTGTGTGATCGACCCTGAGTTCAGCCGCCAGAGGCGCCCACATGAGCTCGACCATATAGGCTCGGCTCCGCGACTGAATCGATAGACTTCGCTTCGTCGGGACCACCACCCGCCCGGGCTGCCATCGACGTCATGGACGGGGTCCGGCGAGCGACAGACGGCGGCGAGATGAACCCGCAAAGGCAGCCTGACTACGCGACGCTTTCGGCGCCGATCATGAAGCGCTCGGTCTGTGACAGCCGTGACCCCGTAACCCGCTTCGCAGCGGAGGATTGGCATCGCGATCAAGTCAAGCGCCCGCCCAGGGGATTTGGTTTGCGGACCACCTCCCTTAAAGTCCGCACACCTGATCGGCACGAGTTGCGCGTGATTGAAATCTTTGAAGGCGCCAACGTCTGCGCAGCACTCGCGGGCGCAAAAGCACAGCCGCCCGCAAAGGCTTAGTGCCCCTCCGAGTCGTCAAGTTCGATGAGGCGCGCGCGAAGCGCCATGTGCGCGCTTCGGATTCCCGCCAGAATCCCGTCTTCAAAGTTCCACTGCGGGTTGCTTGCCAGATCCTCGAAATCCTGCGGGTTGCGAATGTCCTCGCTGGTCAAACCCGGATGGATCCGTCGGCCCATGGCGAGCACCTTGCTTTCCTGTTGTTCCACTAAGGAAAGCATAAGGTCGTCGGCCATGCGCAAAATCGAGGGAACCGCTGAAGCCATGTTTTCCGATTGTAGCGGCGTTGTCCGTTTGCACCAATCGTGCGCCGTCGCCGCTTAGCGCCACGCATAACGTTCGAAACCGAATCAAAATCGTTACGCTTCCGGTTTGTCAGGCACGATATCCGAATAATACGATTGAATAGTGCCACGCGATTCCTTCAGCCGTGAAATTGATTACCTGCGCATTTCCGTAATCGACAACTGCAACCTTCGTTGCGTTTACTGCATGCCGCTTGATGGGTTGCAGTTCCTCGCCAAGGATCAATTGTTGGCACCCGCGGAGATTCAGGCGGTGGCCGAGGCCGCCGTCAGCGTGGGCTTCAGCAAGTTCAGGTTGACCGGTGGTGAACCGCTCATTCGGCCGGATCTGCTCGAGATCGTCGAGCGCATCGCCGCGATTCCCGGCGCGCGCGACCTTGCCTTGACCACCAACGCCATCTTATTGCCGAAGCTCGCTTCACCCCTGAGAGCGGCGGGACTCAGGCGGATCAACGTTCATTTGGACAGCCTTAATCCCGCAACCGTCCAGCGGCAGATGCGCTGGGGTACCTTCGATCAGATCTGGAGCGGAATAATGGCGGCCGAAGCGGCCGGCCTTAGGCCGATCAAACTGAACGTTGTGGTAACCGCGGGCTACAACGAGGCGGAGGTAGTCGATCTCGCCAGGCTCACAATCGAACGCGACTGGCACGTGCGCTTCATTGAGTTGATGCCGCTGGGAGGCGGCGAATGCGCAACCCTCTCAATCAAGCGCTACGTGTCGAACATCGAGACCCGAGGCAGAATCGAGACCTCGATTGGCGAGCTCACCGAGCTCGCGCCGACCAGCGCGTCGGACGAGTCACGCAACTATCGCCTTAGCGGTGCCCGTGGGGTCATCGGCTTTATCAGTCCGGTCAGCGAGCCCTATTGCGGCACTTGCAACCGGATGCGGCTTACCGCCGACGGCAAGTTTCACCTGTGTTTGCTCAACGACGACGAACTCGACGTGCGCAAGGCAATCCGTTCGGGTGCGACCCGCGATCAGATTGGCGAAATCCTGGTGCGCGCTGTCACCATGAAGCCGACCGGTCATCACCTGCTGCAGGGTCGGTCGACCGAGAACCGGTCGATGTATCAACTCGGCGGCTAATCAAAGCCTCCGAGCGAAACTGCCAATCCCCTCCGGCGGTCACCAAGACCACCAGGACCTGGCGAAATAGAACCGACCAGCCGCCCGGTTACGCTCTGGTCAGATTCCGGCGCCGCAGGGACTTTGCCGACCAACTCGCCGTCGTGGCGCGAGCCGCGCGCTATCCCTTGGCACAAATCCATTTACCGAGCTGATCCATGCGGGGCTGTCAGTCCGATCGACCGAGCGCTCAGACCGCTAAATCCGCTTGCTGTCGAACGACCTCAGGGTTCACGACGTTGATGGGTCTGCCCGCGCCATAGGCGACGATCTGATCGAAAATGTCGGCGAACTGCAGCTCATATTCGTCGCGGGTCACATATCCGATGTGCGGCGTGCAAACGACGTTCTCCATACCGAGCAACGGATGATGCGAATCGATCAGTGGCTCATCTTCGTAGACGTCCACCGCCGCCATGCCCGGCCTGCCCGAGCGCAGCGCCGCAACCAGCGCCCCAGGCTCAATTAGGCCGGCGCGACTGGTATTGACTAAAAGCGCAGTAGGCTTCATCCGCCCAAGGTCGGCGGCAGTTACGATTCCGCGCGTCGCATCAACCAGGCGCAGGTGCAGAGAAACAAGGTCGCAGCGTGAAAAGAAAGTCTCCTTGCTGGAGGCGACCGCGTAGCCCGCGGCGCGGGCGCGGTCCCGGGAGGCCTGGCGCGCCCAGATCACTAGGTTCATGCCGAATGCTTTGGCGTAGTCGGCGACGACGCTACCGATGCGTCCGTAGCCGTAGATGCCCAGCGTCTTGCCGCGAAGCGTACTACCGACCCCGAGCTGCCACGTTCCGCGCTTGAGTGAGGCCACCTGCGCTGGAATCTGTCGCATCGCCGCGAGGATCAGCGCCCAGGTTAGTTCCGCGGCCGCATAGGAAGGCGTGTCCGCATGCTGGTTGGACGAAACGATTACGCCTTGACGAGTGCATGCCTCGATATCGATATGGGGATACGCGCTTCGTTGGCTGATTAGCCTGAGGTTGAAGAGGCGCGCCAGCAACGGCGCTTGAATTTTCGTCCGCTCCCGAATCAAAATCAGCGCCTCCGTGTCCTTTAGACGCTCTGCGAGCCGCTCCACGTCCTGGACGTGATCGTTCCAGATGGTGACGTCGAATGCCGCCAGCTTGGCGAAACAAGCCAGCGTGTGCAGGGTGTCGAAGTAGTCGTCCAGCACGGAGACCTTTATGGGACGGCGACCAAGGATGGCGCGACCTAGCGGCGTCAGGCGAACTCGCGCCGCGTCGATGCCGCCACTGTTGAACAGCACCGCAACGAGGCCGTCGGCGGTGGCGTCTTCCCATATCGGCATGCGCGGACAGGCGGTCCGCCAGGCTGCCATGGTCTCGCCATATGTCCGCCCCCGGTCGGAGATCCAGCTCAAGAGTTCCAGAGTCAGCGCGCTCGGCGGCGACGGCTGAATACGGCGCATGCAGGGAGTCTAATCTTGAAGACGGACCGCTGTCACCCCCGCGGGCTCTACTGCGTCAAGCTCTCGCCGCGGCGCTCCGTTTTGTCTCATTCGGGGGACCTCGGCCGGGGCGAGCTTTCTTCGAATGCCGGGTGAAGAGCTGAAAAGGCCAACGCACAGGGCTAAGCCGAAGTGGTCGGAGTCTTGTCGAGGATTTTGCGGCAGATCAGGCGGCGCCTTGGCAGCGAGCGAACGGATCTTCGATCAGGTCGTCATAGACTTTCAGTGAGTCGGAGAAAACGCTCGGATGCTGACTCAGCAGTTCGGGTGTGACGGGTCCTTCCAGCCCTCGCAATATCCCGCGATAGCGGACAGCGGCCCGGATGGTATCCACTCGCGGCCGCCTCCGCGATTGGTAGGAGCGCAACACCTGCTCGAGATCGCCGCAGTCACCGATCAACTCTGACAGGGCGACAGCATCTTCGATCGCCATGGCTGCACCTTGCGCCAACAGTGGCGGGAAGGCGTGGGATGTGGGGCAGGAACACGCTCCAGAAACTGCTTCTTTGAACCTATGAGCG
>DASXNP010000257.1:0-2316 GCA_036494985.1 Binataceae bacterium (SeqCode) | reverse complement strand
GCGCCGAGGGAGGATGTATCGGGACGCCCGATGAGGTCCGTGCGAAGCTGCTGGGCTACGAGCAGGCTGGGGTTGACCAGGTCGTATTCATCTCACAGGCGGGCAACAACCGGCATGAAGACATCTGTTCGTCGCTGGATCTGTTCGCGCGTCAGGTGTTGCCAGAATTTAAAGAGCGCGCGCCGCGGCGCATGAAGGACAAGGCCGCGCGCTTGGAGCCGATTCTCGCAACCGCCATGAAGCGCAAACGTGAAGTGGAGATTCCCTCCGACCGCCGCCAGACCACCATACGGGCCGGCATGCAACTGTAACTGGCTGCTGCTTCGGTGATAAAAGAGAAGGCCGCCCGGCGGTGTCCTTTCGCTTTCTAGGGCAGCGTGAAATTTTGCGGCGGACGTCGATTAACAATCGCATCGCTTAGGCACTACACGAGGTCTTGACCATGAGTGACGAAGCACAGCGCGAACGCGCGGCTAGATTCTTGCAGCTTCATCGGGGTCCCAAGATTCTGGTGCTTCCGAATGCATGGGACGCCGCCAGCGCCCGAATTTTCGAGCTGGCCGGATTCGGCGCGATCGGCACGACCAGCGGCGGAATTGCCAATTCTCATGGCTATCCGGAGCCGCAGCGGATCCCCCGCGACGAGATGGTCGCGGCTGTCGGGCAAATTGTTCAAGCGGTTGCGGTGCCGGTCAGCGCGGATATCGAAGCGGGCTACGGCTCGTCACCTACCGCAATCGCCGAAACCGTTAGAGCAACCATCGAAGCCGGAGCGGTCGGAATCAATCTTGAAGACTCGCCGGGAGTCGACGGTTCGTCGTTGATTGAGATTGCCGCTCAACAGGACCGCATTCGCGCGATACGCGAAACCGCCCGCAAGGTGGGCGTTGCGATCGTAATCAACGCCCGCACCGATGTGTACTTGCACGCAATAGGTGGACGCGACGCTCGTTTCGGCAACGCCGTGGCGCGCGCCAATGCCTACCGCGAAGCGGGGGCGGATTCATCTTTTGTGCCGGGGGTGGTAGACGCGGATCTGATCGGGAAGCTGGTACGCGCGATCAATGGACCCGTGAACGTGTTGGTCCAACCCGGTATGCCTTCGAGCAGCGAGCTAGAAAAGCTTGGAGTCGCGCGTGTGAGCGTGGGGTCGGGACCAATGCGCGCCGCGATGGGCTTGGTGCGGCGAATTGCAATAGAACTCCACGATGAAGGCACCTACACTTCAATTCTGGAGGGGGCGATTCCCTACCCCGAATTGAATCACGTGCTGCGACGCTAGCAGCTGCTAGGATTCGCGGCCCGAACGGCTAGTTCGTCTGAGCGATGACGAACTCACCGATTCGGTCGATGGCCTGCTGACCTTCGGGGAGAATCTTCGCGAACACGTGCCACACGTGAACCATCTCGGGCCATACCTCGAGCTTGACGTTAACTCCGGCGGACTTTGCGCGCTCGGCCATTCGGGTCGCATCGTCGAGCAGGACTTCCGCATCGCCGACTTGAATCAGGAACGGAGGCAGTCCCTTAAAATCTGCAAAAACCGGCGAAATCAGCGGCGTGCTCGGATCGTTGTCGCCGGCATATTGTTTCGCCATGCGCAGCAGTCCGTCTCCCGCCACCATCGGATCGACCGCAGCTCTCGAAACGACCGATGCACCACTGCCGGTAAGATCGGTCCAAGGCGAGATTGGCGCAGCTCCCGCGGGCAGCGCAGTCTTCGAATCGCGCAAATCCAGCAGGGTTGAGACCGCCAATCCGCCTCCGGCGGAGTCGCCGCTGATCACGATCCTCCCAGGTTTGTAACCCTGCGCCAAAAGCCATTTGTAAGCTGCGGTCGCATCCTTGACGGCGGCGGGGAAGGGTCGCTCGGGCGCGAGCGCATAGTTCAGCGCGAGCGCTTTGGCCTGCGAGGCGCGCGCGATGCGCGCGATCATGGCACGGTGGGTATTGATCGATCCCATAACGTAGCCGCCGCCGTGCAGGTAAAGGATGACGCGATCTTGCGCCGCGTTCGGCGGGACGATCCATTCCGCGGGTACGCCGCCGGCGTCGATCGGTTCGCATTTGATGTCCGAAGCGACCCGCTCGGCGACGCGCTCCATCCCGGCGCGCATCCGTTCGACGGACGCGTTTGGATTCGAGGGTTGCGACTTGATTATTTCGAGCACCTTCGCGAGCTGTTGGCTTGCCATTTTTTACCCTTTAGAGACTCTCCATCGTGCAAACTCCAAAAACCCTGGTTCGTTGCGATGCCATCCTTATATAAGTGGACGCCCGGATCTCGTTCACGCGGTGTGAGAGCGGACGAATGCG
>DASXNP010000256.1:0-1876 GCA_036494985.1 Binataceae bacterium (SeqCode) | reverse complement strand
CATTTTGCCAAGAAGCTGATCGACGAGACCAGTCTGCCCATGAGTCAGGTCGCGCTAGCCTCGGGCTTCGGTTGCGTACGCCGATTCAACGCCGGCATCCGCAACGTCTATCATCGAACTCCAACACAAATCCGGCGTCTGGCGCGGCAGACGGCCGTCCAACCGGAAAATCAGTATTTCTTCCGCCTGCGTTTCCGCCCGCCCTATGACTGGGATGCGATGTTGAGATTTCTGGCGCCTCGCGCCACGCCCGGCGTCGAAGTGGTGGAGCTTGGCAGTTATCGCCGTACGATTTCCTTGAACGGCAACCGCGGATATTTCGAAGTCTCACTTGACGAAGGCCACGTAGGCCTCGCTGTGCGAGTTCAGTTCGGCAATCCGCGTTCGCTCTTCTTTATAGTTGAGCGAATCCGTGCCATGTTTGATCTCAACGCGGATTGGGCGGCCATCGCGAGCGGTTTGAGAACCGACCCGGTATTGGCGCAGCGGGTAGCCTCTCATCCCGGGCTACGCGTGCCCGGATGCTGGAACGGTTTTGAACTCGCGGTGCGTGCGATTCTTGGCCAGCAGATCACGGTTAAGGGCGCGACCGCTCTGGCCGGTCGCATCGCAACAACCTTTGGGCGGCCGTTCGCCGCGACGACCAACCTCACTCATTTGTTTCCGCTGCCCGACGTTCTCGCCGATGCCAACCTCGCCCGCATCGGCATGCCGGGAGCGCGGGCCGAGACCATCCGCGCCCTCGCTCGCGCCGTGTGCGACCGGCGCATCAGTTTCGAGGGAGTCGTAGACTCCGACGCTTTGCTGACCCGCCTCTGTGAGATTCCCGGCATCGGCAAATGGACAGCGCAATACGTTGCTATGCGCGCCCTCGGCGAGCCAGATGCATTTCCCTCCGGCGATCTCGGCTTGCTGCGCGCCCTGGATTTAACTAGTCATCGCGAACTCGAGCAACGCGCCGAATCCTGGCGACCCTGGCGCGCTTACGCCGCAATGTACCTCTGGAATAAGGCGAGTGACGCCAGGGTTCAGGAAAGTAAATTAGCGGCTGCCAAATCCAGATGGACTTTGAAAGACTGGCCCACCCCTTACAACGGCCGCCAAAACGCAACACTTTCGCGACAAACCCGGAGGGAAGAGCAATCGCCTGATTTCGACAGTTAGGTACCCGTTGACTCCCGACCCTCGCGGACGGACAATAGAGTGTCTTCTGACCCAAACTCGGCACCCTCGGCATGTTGGCCATGGGAGCAGCGGCCCTTTCCGCCTGGCGGCCGGAGGAATCCGCAGGCGCCAGGTCTGTGCCGAACTAGCGCGGCGGCCTTGGGTCGTGCACGGCTTTCGAGGAATCTGCCTAAGCGTTGGCTTAGCCGCTGGGGTTGGGCGTTACGACGTCAAACGGATCCCGGCTGGCAGAATTTCCTGGGCGCATCCATCGGGACACTCCCTCTTTGAGCAGCCTCAAGATCGTTCGGCGGTTCTCGATCAGGACCCGCAGCCACGACGATTTCCTCAGCATCGGGAAGTAGATTCCGCGAAAGCAAAGACGCGCCAGAAAAATGTTGAAGCGATCCCCCACGTGCTGGTCGTCCAGCGCCGCAACTGCCTCAGCCAGCGCTTCCGGGCTGTAGGAGTGAGCCCAGCCGTAGTTCAGTTCGGCATGCGCTTCTTCGATCGTCATCTTCAGCGGAGTGTGCGCCATGGTGAACGGAACGAAATCCTTCCAGTGCCGAGGGCGCGTGAGCCTGCCGGCGGCCTTCAGCCGCTTGTATAAAGGCGTTGCGGGTAGCGGGGTGAGCAGCCCGAAGATCGGCAGGCCCGGAGGCCAGGTGCGGACCTGCTGCAAAGTGCGTTCAGCGACCCCCGGAGTGTCGTT
>DASXNP010000255.1:0-6595 GCA_036494985.1 Binataceae bacterium (SeqCode) | reverse complement strand
TTGCAGCAGCTGCAGCCTTGGTGACCGGTCGGGGCGTGAAAGTCTTCGCGTGTGCGCCGCGGATGCCAGCAAGCATGAGAGCCCGAACGCGGGCTACCCGGAGGCCGCCATGGCCGGCGCGCTTGGAGTGGAGCTGGGCGGTGATGCGTTTTATGGCGGCGAGCTGGAGCGGCGACCGCGACTTGGCCGTGCGCTAGCTCCGCTCGACCTAGCGGCGTTACGCACCTCGCGAATCTTGATGTGGATCGAAACCGCGTTGGTGCTGGCAATCGCTATTGTGTTGCGGTTGATCGTCGCGTGGGCGGGGCACGCCTGAAATGAAGACTCCACCGGGTCAGATCGCTATCGATCGGGCCCACGGCGGCTGCGCATCGGAAGGTTGCATCGATTTCAGCACGAGTCTCAATCCGCTCGGTCCGCCGGCCGAGGCGATCCAGGCCTACCACGAGGCTGCTGCCTGCATCTCAAAGTATCCGCCTGCCTACCCACGCCGACTCGAAGCACGTATCGCAGCGTGGCTCGGCGCAGACCCCGAGACGGTCATCGCCGCCAACGGCAGCACACAGCTCATCTACCTAGCGGCGCGGGTGCTCGGCCTAAAATCACCCTTCGTGGTGATCCCGACTTTCAGCGAAATTGCCAACGCGCTAGTCGCTGCTGGAAGTCATCCGTCTCCAATCTCCACCAAGCCCGAAGACGACTTCCGTTTCGAACACGGGGCGCTGCGCGACGCGCTCGAAACCGGTGCCGATGGAGTGTTCCTGGGTAGGCCCAATAGCCCGACTGGGACGCTCATCGGACTGGACGAGACCACCGCGGTCGTACGTGAATGCGATCGGCGAGGCGCATGGTGCGTCGTTGACGAGGCGTTCATCGAGTTTGCCGATAACCCGCGCTCCGCTTGCACACTCTTAGGTTCATTTAAAAGACTGATAGTGCTTCGATCGCTCACGAAAGTCTTCGCCATTCCAGGGCTGCGTCTCGGCTATCTTCTCGGTTCGCCGGACTTCGTTAGCAAGTTGTGCGAGAGGATTGAGCCGTGGTCGGTGAACGCGATTGCCGAGTACGTGGCGCTCGCATGCCTGGACGTCGCAGATCGCTTTATTCCTGCGACCCGCCACACCATGGCAGAAGAACGCCGACGTCTCGAACGCGGATTGGGCTCCCTGCGCGGTCTGAAAGTGTTTCCGTCTAGTGCGAATTTCATGATGTTGGCGGTTCGCAGCGAGCAAAGCTGCGGTGAATTTGGTCGCTACACGCTCAATGGCGGGATCGCGATTCGCGACCTGAGCGGCCTGCCCGGGTGTAGTCCTGGGCTCTACCGTATCGGCGTTCGGTCGCGCACCGATAATCAGCGCCTATTAGCAGCGACTGGCGCCTATTTTGGCTCCCGAAGCTGATGGGTTTGCTCCAGAAGGAACGATACCGGCGACTTCGCCGCTGCTGAAGAGCACACACGCGAGCTCAGGGGTTCTGAAGCACTCAGTCCTCAAGCACTGGAGATAGCCCGGGTGCAAACCCGAGACCATGCTTGCCAACGCTGTAAAACCGCGCGCGTCCCCTGAACCTGCGTTTGCGACACCGTGCAGGCCTAGCACACAAGCGTCCGTGGAGGCGACGAACACCCGGAGGTGAGGTCGATTCATTGGTAGGTCGCAAGCAGCCATGCGATGGGCGAAAAAGCCTGGCTCGCTGCAGCTCAGCGAAAATCTCCTCAGAGCACCTCTCGGTTTGCGTGGCAAAGATCGATTGGCTTGTGCGCGAAGCCGGCCTCTTACGGGGTTCCATCGCGCAGTGATTTCGACCGGCCCGCGAACGCTCATGCTGGATCGACCGTGTCCGGGTGGATTCTGTCTCCAGGCGGCTTGCTCGGCGTCTGGCCCGCCTTTAGGGCGCCCTTTCCTTCGGCGCGGACAGCGGCGACCCGGTTTGCGCGCACGGATTGACGGAACTCCCACACTCGAAATGACAGTCGAAGGTCCCGCCTTCCCGGCAATGCTCAGTGATCCCCGCGCCCTGTGGGTTCCACGGCCGGACTAGATGACAGAGGCCAGGTGGGAATGAAAGGCGCTTTCGCTACCCGTTTTGCACAAGCGAAAGCCGGGCAATCCTCGCACAACTACCGGCGCCAGGTGCACAAGCATTGGAAAAAGCAGCGGCCATCTAGAGGGACAACTCTCGAAACGGTTAAAGCGGTAAGCGCAAATCGCGGGTCCAAGAGACAAGCGGAGGCGAGCATTTCGCCCGCCCCTCTGCATCATCAACCATCAACTGGTTTGGCACATCAACCGCTTTAGCCCATCACGTCGCTCGCGATCGCTGATCAGCCCTGCGGAGACGGTTGCGCACCGGGTTGCGCATGACCGTGATGCCAGGCTCTTCGAGCTTCGCCGCCCTGCTTTTCGTAGGCGCGCTCGCGACTGGCAAACCGATAAGGATGCGACTCGAGCTCTTGGCGGACATCGGGATGTTGGGTGAGATAGGTCTGCAGCTCCGGATGCGCAGCGAGAAACTGAGGGTTGTCGATCAACTTGGGGTTGCTTTGCAAGGCGGCGGCGACGTCGGGATGAGTCTTGAGGTAGTCGTTGCCAAAGTTGCGAAGCTCGCCCCTGGAGATGCCGCGATTGTTTTGATAGCTGGCCTCGCGCGCTTCGAAAGCGGCCGGGTTCTCTTTAAATTCCTCGGCCACACCCGGATGGTTCTTCAGATAATTAGCGAGCCTCGGATGTTGCGACAGATAGGTGGGGTCGTTGATCAGATTCGGATTCTTCTGGAGCTGATCATCCAACCACCATTTGCGATTGGCGAAATTGTTGAAGCTCGATAATTCGCCCCGGGTCGTGTCGCCATACGGGCCTTGAACCGGCGCCGGATTGGCGGTCTGCGCGAAGACGGGGCTCGCAATTGCGCCCGCTAGCAGCGCGGCCGGGAAAATTGAAAAGATTTTGCGCTTCATTTGTGAGTCCCTCCAAATTGGACCCTGACAATCGCTCGCGTTTCTTCAACTGAACTGGATTGCCAATGACTACTCTAGCTATGACCGTGCCATCGCGCAGAGGCGCCGATAGTTGCGTTTTTTCTCTCGCCACCAAATGGCGGTATCAATACGTCGAAGGGTTATCCGTATTCGGTCGGACGGGTTGGCGAGCTTGGTTGAGTGGATTTCTTAGATTCAGGTTCGAGGGCGGAAGACGGGCCAGACGGAACTTGAACGGCTTCGCAAGGGCGCCCTCGGCTCCCGACGCCTGGAAGCAACCGAGCTCGCGGGGTCGGATTTGCCCCAACTACTCATGGTGACGGTCGGGTGACCTCTGCCCAGCGAAGGTAGCGGTTAGGTTCTATCCACAGGCGCGGGTGTCCCTCCAGCGCGGTTCTGATATGCTCTTTGCAAAGTACTCCCATGCTTTCGCTAGCGCGCGGTAAAGAAGGCAAATTTAAGCTGGCTTCAGACTATCGACCCGAGGGCGATCAACCCGCGGCGATCGAGGGGTTGGTGCGCAATTTAGCGGACCATGTGCCTCATCAAGTGCTGTTGGGCGTCACCGGCTCCGGGAAGACTTTTACGATGGCCAACGTAATCGAGCGGGTGAACCGCCCGACATTGGTGATGGCACCGAACAAGACTCTGGCTGCGCAGCTCTACAATGAGTTCAAAAGCCTATTCCCCGAGAACGCAGTCCGTTACTTCGTGTCGTACTATGACTATTACCAGCCGGAAGCTTACGTCCCGTCGACCGACACCTTTATCGAGAAGGATTCGTCGGTCAACGACGAGATCGACAAGCTGCGCCATTCGTCGACCAAGGCACTGCTGGAACGCAATGATGTGCTGATCGTCGCTTCGGTCTCATGCATCTATGGCTTGGGCGAGCCAGAAGTTTATTTCGAGACGCTGGTGTTTCTTGAAGCTGGCCAGACGATCGAGCGCGACCGCGTGTTGCGCAAGCTGGTCGATATCCAGTACCAGCGCAACGACTATGACTTTCATCGTGGGACGTTCCGGGTTCGCGGCGACACCATCGAGGTGTTTCCCGCCTACGAAGAGAGGCGGGCGGTGCGGATCGAATTCTTCGGCGATGAGGTCGAGGCGCTGCATGAAATCGATTCACTGCGCGGGACGGTGATCCGCAAACTTCAGAGCGTCGCGATCTATCCGGCCTCGCACTATGTGACAACCTCGGATCGATTGGAGGATGCGGTCGCGAGCATCAAAGCCGAGCTCAAGCAACGGCTGGAATTCTATCGGGCGGAGAATCGGCTGCTTGAAGCGCAGCGAATCGAGCAGCGCACAATGTACGACCTTGAACTGCTCGCCGAGATGGGCTTCTGCCCCGGCATCGAGAACTACTCGCGCCATCTGACCGGGAGGCCGCCCGGCGCGCCGCCGCCGGTCCTGCTGGACTACTTTCCAAAGAACTCTCTGATGTTCATTGACGAAAGCCACGTGACCGTGCCGCAGATCGGCGGCATGTACCGTGGCGACCGATCGCGCAAAAGCACGCTGGTCGAGTATGGGTTCCGACTTCCGTCCGCGCTGGATAACCGACCGTTAAACTTTGAGGAGTGGGAAGGATTCGTCAACCAGGCGGTGTACGTTTCGGCGACCCCGGGCGACTACGAGATGCGCAAGTCTGGCGGACTGATCGTCGAGCAGCTGATCCGGCCGACCGGACTAATCGATCCAGAAATTGAGGTGCGCCGGGCCGGTATTCAGGTCGACGATCTGCTCGATCAGATCCGCGCGCGAATCGAGCGCAACGAGCGAATTCTGGTGACCTGTCTGACCAAGAAAATGGCCGAGGATTTGACCGACTACTATCACGACCTTGGACTGCGAGTGCGATACCTCCATTCCGATATCGAGACGATCGAACGGGTCGAAATCATCCGGAGCTTGCGCAAGGGCGAGTTTGACGTGCTGGTGGGAATCAATCTGCTGCGGGAGGGGTTGGATCTGCCGGAAGTATCGCTGGTTGCGATAATGGACGCGGACAAGGAGGGCTACTTGCGCTCGGCGCGATCTCTGATCCAGACGATCGGGCGGGCGGCGCGCAACGTGAACGGCAAGGTCATCATGTATGCGGACGTGATCACGGACTCCATGCGCCGGGCGATCGATGAGACCGATCGGCGCCG
The DNA here is from genome assembly GCA_036494985.1 of Binataceae bacterium (SeqCode). Lineage (GTDB taxonomy): Bacteria > Desulfobacterota > Binatia > Binatales > Binataceae > DASXNP01. The sequence continues at coordinate 1,459 of DASXNP010000255.1, read as the reverse complement.
AGCGAAACAGCTCGTGTTCAATGAGGAGCATGGAATCACGCCGGCCTCGATAACCAAGGCAATTGATGCATCGTTGGTCGAAATGTATTCGCCCGAGTGGGCGGTCGTGCCAGAGGTTGACGAAACCGCCGCCGAAGAGACGATGCTTTCGCCGCACGAGCTGACGGATCGAATCAGCGAGCTGAGGCGCGACATGATGAAGGCGGCAAGCGAGCTGGAATACGAGCGTGCCGCGGAATTGCGCGATCAGATCAAGCGCCTGGAAAGACGGGCGCTAGGCCTTGACGGCCGAGGGCCTGCGCGCGAGGAACTCCCCCATCTGCCGGGCGCGGCACATTCGCATGCCGCAGACGGTAAGCGCGGCCGACCGGAGCGTAACAAGACCAAGGGAAGCAGCGCGCCCGACCCGATGACGAAGGGACCGAGTTCGTCCAGCCAGTCGCGCGGCCGACACGGCGCGGGCGCGGTGACTGGCGTTGCCAACGGATTGCGCGGCTCAAAGCGAGTGAATCCGCAAGGACGCTTGAAGCTGGTTCCCGATCGGCCTGACTAGACTGGTGGCCAAAGTAGGAAACAAGTCCGGGGAGTCTACTTGGGCATTCGGAGCGGACTGACCTTCATCTGACCCGGTGGGATTCGACGAACGACGAAGGGCTCAAGCCGAGCCAACTTTTTGCGCGTTCTGTACCCTTAGATTGGAAAGAGGGGCCCGAAAAGCGGTGCTTGAAGCCTGCATTCGGAAGCGGGCGTTGCCGGTGGCGAGGCGGCCGTCAACCACCATGGCGACTGCTGTGATCCATTGGGAATCGTCGCTGGCGAGAAATAATGCCCGCGGCGATATCGTCGCCCTTCCCAGGGCGAGGAATCGGAGGCTACTTCGCCCCCGGGATCCCCTGTAAACCAGCTGTATATTGGTGCCGCCGGGGCAAATGCAATTGACACGAACGCGATCGTGGCGGTACTCGATCGCGGCGGATTCCGTGATGCTGATGGCGGCGCGTTTGGCGTTCTAGGTCCGTAGTCCGGCTAGGCTTTGAAGTCCAGCCACCGAGGAGGTTGAGATGATCGGGCCGCCGCCGACCTTGTGCGGCTCGGCGATGGCATATTTTCATGCCTAGGAATACCGAGCGGAGCGGGATCGCCTGTGTCCCATCCCAGTTTTCGAGGGTAGTCCCTTCGATCGGCCCAGTTGCGCCGCCCAACCCGGCGTTGTTGAAGATGATATCGAGCTTGCCGAATTTCCGGACCGCGAGGTCAACCGCGGCTCGACATCAGATTCCTCAGACACATCGGTTTTGATGAATACGGCGCGTCGGTCTGTGGCTGCGCATTCATACGCGACCTCTTCACCGCCGGCAACGTTCAAATCGCCGATTACGACCGCGGCGCCCTCCTTGGTGAATCGCAGCGCGCTCGCCCGTCCAATGCCGCTCGCCGCGCCGGTGGTGACGGCGACCTT
>DASXNP010000254.1:0-2388 GCA_036494985.1 Binataceae bacterium (SeqCode) | reverse complement strand
CGCGCGGTCGGTCGCTCAACTGGCACGCTCTATTCGAGCTTAAGCTAAGATGGAAAGTTTCGGTGCGCGCAATCGTACGTCGTGCTTTCGACCTCGGCTTGATCATGGCCGCACAGTACCGAACCGCGAACATCCACCTGGTCAAGACCGGTCAAGCGAAAACCGAGCGGTACGATGACACACTGCCCATGGAGCATCCTGAGTTGCTCGATGCTGCGCTAGACGCGCTTGAAGCGTCTCGCCCGGGTGCGGTGCGGACCATCGCCAACGACCTCGGATTGGGAGAGGAGATGTTCGAGCTGCTTACTGGAAGATGCCTTCCAACTGAGCCGCCGCCACAGGATAATCCTAAGGTTGTCGCCCTCAGATCGCGCCTTTCATCGCAATAGATTGTCTGGGGAGCTCAGAACTTTGCGGCGCGAGCTCGGTGTGCATTTTGGACGCTTGGGGTAGACGTCGCACAACCATCCGACGGATCAGAATACCACAGATCACAGCCGTCGAACGGGGAAATGTTATCAAATCAGAGGAATCGGGATTGCCCTTAGCGCTCTAGAAGAAGTTGGTATTCGCGATCACGCCGGCAAATGCGGATCCACGATTTCAGGACTACACCCTGCGGTCGCAACAATAGCACCGGCCCTCTGGTGAGCGCGGACGTGCCGATCCGGATCAAGGAGGCAAACCGGGATCAGGCGAGCGGATTTGTTGTCCGCCCGTCTTCTGTAACTCATTGTCATCGCGCGCGATTTGGCTCGGTGTTGCACGCGTGTTGCGCCCATGATCGAGCTTGCACGATCCTTACTGTAACTCGACGGGAGGCCGCCAAGCACGTCATCCTTCGCTCGCGGGTGTCCGGCATTTGGCAAAGCCCGGTCAGTAGGTGAAGCTAAGCTTCCTATGTTCGACGCCCGGCTCCCCGCCGAAATCATTCCGACAAATCGCCTCCTGACCGCCGCCGAATTCCATAAGCTGGCGGAGATGCCGCCCGAGATCGAGTGGTTCGCCAATATCAGCGATCCCAGCACCCGGCGCGCTTCCAGAACGCGCCCGGCCGGAGGAATTCCGGACTGTCACGCGCGCGCACGTCATCGCCTGGCGCGACGACCTGGCCGGCCCGCGAGCTCGGCGGCGCCACGGTCCGCCACCGCCTGGCGGCGCTGTCCTCGCTGTTCGAATATCTCTGCGACAAGAACGCCGTCACTCACAATCCGGTCAAAGGCGTCAAGCCGCTGAGGGTCGAGAGCGGCGAAGGCAAGACGCCGGCGATCGGCGACCACCAGGCGCGGGATCTCCTGGCCGCGCCGGCCGAGGACAGGGATCAAGGACATCTCGCCGTCGACCAAGGCTTTCGCGGGCGAGCCTGGGCGATTTGCTTATCGTCGATTCGATCACCCGCCGCGATCCGGGCAGAGCTGGCGATCTTCGCACTTATTGCTTTGGGAGAGGAAATTTCGCGGCTGGGCGATATACATCGATGCCGACGCGGTCATCGCTGATCAGGATTTTGATCTCCGCGCTTATACGCAGGACAAGAGCCAGTTTGCCGCCGTGCTGTCATATAACGGAGAAGCGCATTGGTGGCAGGTGAACTGCGGCGTGATGATCTTGAACTTTGCTCATCCCTGGAGACTGGCCCGGCCAAAGGGGTGGTTCCAGACGCGAGCGGCGATTCGAAAGAGACAGAGAATTTGCGGTCCAGGCGCCGATTTCATTTTCCTTCAGACCTGCGATCCCGATCGGTATTTCGCGATATGGGCGGCAGGATCGCAAACCGTTCGGCGCTATTGCGCGAAGCAGGGTTTCGGGTATGAGGCGTATATCGGCATCAAGAGCGGCTACTTCCCATGGCACGCCACTTACAACCGCATCTTTTTGTTCAAAGAGCCTTCGGGCGATCTTGCGGGCTTCCAGCCGTAATATCGGGGCCAGCGCCGGGTCTGTGGGATGGCGCGTCGCTGGTCCCCGAAAGCTGCGCCGCAGCCTCGCCTAGGCCGGGATCGACAAGAACCTGGCGAAGCGGGGGGCTCGCAAAATGTACCAGCGGATTGTATCAATCGGTACCGAGAATAGCTTCTAACCCATTGATTTTATTGGATGGCTGGGGGACTAGGATTCGAACCTAGACTCACGGAGTCAGAGTCCGCTCAACGGCTTCATGAAGGAAAGCATGGAGCTTTATGAAGCTAAGTAGGGCCCCGTGATGCTTACCTCCCGCTTACCCGACCATGATGGAGTACGCCGGTATCTACTCTAAACCGTTCTTTTTATTGGTGAGCCCGTCGGGATTCGAACCCGAGACCTACTGATTAAAAGTCGGCTCTGAAATACCTACTTCACCGTGTCGCTCCTGAACAAATCAAAGCGTGATAGTGTGGAAGATTACTC
>DASXNP010000253.1:0-4816 GCA_036494985.1 Binataceae bacterium (SeqCode) | reverse complement strand
CCCTGAGGGATTTGAACCCCCGACCCCGTGATCCGTAGTCACGTGCTCTAATCCGCTGAGCTAAGGGCGCTCGCAAAGAGAGAACATCATTAGACTTTGACCGAGCATCCGCAAGAAGCGGACGCGCTACCATGCGCTTCGCCGGCTAGGTCGATATCGCGCGCAGTGGGGGATGCTCAACCACAGGCAAGGATACTGTCACTGTCGTGCCTTCACGGACACGGCTTTCGATCTTGAGCCGCCCCTGATGCAGCTGCACGATATGCTTGACGATCGCCAGTCCCAGGCCGGTGCCTCCCAGCTCGCGCGATCGCGCCCGGTCGACTCGGTAAAAACGCTCGGTCAGCCGCGGTATGTGAGCCGCCGGAATTCCTTCTCCGGTGTCGGCAACGATTAGATCGACCGCGCCTCGGGCATCTCCATTTGCAATTTGCGACTGCGCGGCCGAAAGCGTTATCGCTCCGCCCCGCGGCGTGTATTTGATAGCGTTGTCGATCAGATTGATCAGCACCTGCTGGAGCCGATCGCGATCTCCCAGGACAGCGGGCAGCTCGTACTCCGCGCACACATTGATGGCGATCTCGCGCTGCCTAGCAGCCGGTTGCATCAACTCTCCGGTTTCGTCGAGAAGTCGCTTCGGCTCGACGTCGGCGAAATTGAGCGCGGTTAGGCCACGCTCCAGGTCGGAAAGCGAAAGCAAATCGTCGATCAGACTGGCAAGTCGCTTGGACTGCCGCTCGATGATTCCAAGAAACCGCAGCTGAGTTTGCGAATCATCAACCCCGCGGATCAGTGTTTCGGCATAGCCGCACAGCGCGCTCAGGGGCGTGCGCAGCTCGTGCGTCAGATTGGAAATGAAATCGGCGCGCAGGCTTTGGTACGACTTGAGCTGGGTCAGGTCGTAGAATACGAGCACATGCGCCGCCGGCCCGCCCCTGCCAGTCTTGATGGGCGTCGCACTGATTCTTAGATAGCGTGGCGTTGGGTTCTGAATCCCAAGCTCCGCGCTGCGGATTTCTTCACGCGCTACGGTGGTCGTTGCCGCAACGAATTCCTGGAGGCGCGGGTCGCGGCACAACTCGACAAAAAGCCGCTTACCGTAGTCCGCGTCGACGCTCAGAGCGAACATCTCGCGCGCCGCTTGATTGAGCATCACCACTTCGCCGCGCGTCCCGGTAACCACTACGGCCTCGGTCATGCTCCTCAGAATCGCCTCGAACTCGTCGCGTTGCTCGCGTAGCGAGCGGACTTCCGTCAGCACACTACTGGCAGCCTGAACTAGCCGCCGTTGGGCCGTGTCGTCAAGCGAAGCCGGGTCCGGGGCGATGTAAGCTGGCGCCACGCCGCGCTCGATCGATCGTGCGATTGACTCGAGGTTCTCGGTGCGCCGATTGATCGCTCGTCGGATTTTGGTGGCAGCCGCCAACCCGAGGAAAAGTCCCAAGGCGCATCCGGCGATCGGCCAAGCCTCCGAAAGCTGCGGATAGTGCGTTATCGCGATCAGGGCGAGAGCAGGCGGGACTATGCTAAGCAGCACGACGGCTGCCAGCCGCAGGCCGAGCTGGTTAGTCAAGCGCGTCAGGATTAAAACGATACCCCACGCTTCTGACCGTTAAAATAAGCTCGGGATTGGCGTCATCGCGCTCGACCTGCTGGCGCAAACGCCGCACGTGAACGTCGACCGTCCGCGGCTCCACGAACGTATCGCGGCCCCATACCAGGTCGAGCAACTGTTCGCGGCTGTAGACCCGCATGGGATGCTGGGCGAAGAAGCGCAGCAGTTCGAATTCGCGTAGCGACAGATCGCGTTTATGCCCCTCGATAAAAACCTCATAGGTGCCGAAATCGATTCGTAACCTGCCGCGCTCGTACGCACCCGCCGAATCCGGCGCGATGCTGGCATTGGCGCGGCGTAGCAATCCTTTGATCCGAGCCATCACTTCGCGCGGCGAAAACGGCTTCACCACATAGTCGTCGGCGCCCATTTCCAGTCCGAGCACGCGATCGACTTCTGCACCCTTGGCGGTCAACACCAGAATCGGTAGCGACGCGGTCTCCTTCACCGTTCGTACACGCTGACATATCTCCAGGCCTGAAACGCCCGGCAGCATCAAGTCCAACACCATGAGGTCCGGGGAGCGTCGCTTGATCCGCTCGAGCGCCTCGACGCCGTCAGCGGCCTCTTCCACACTGAACCCGTCTTGTTCCAGATTGTATTTGACCAGCTCCCGAATATCTGGATCGTCTTCGACCACCAGAATCTTCTGGCGAGGTCCCCGCCTGCCCGTCTGCGTCTCCGCATTCATCATTGTTTCACCTGATGGCGTACGTTGCGGCCTTGCACCATATAGACCACCATTTCCGCGATATTGGTTGCGTGATCCGCGATTCGCTCTAGGTACTTGGATACGAACAGGATCCGCGTAGCGCGTCCGATCGACGTGGGATCCTCCGCCATGTAGCTCAGGAGTTCGCGGTAGATCTGATAGTTGAGCTGATCGACTTCGTCGTCGCGCTCGATCACCGATTGCGCCAGGTCAACATCGCCCCCGACGAAAGCGTCGATCGACGCCTTGAGCATCTCCTGCGCAATCTGTGCCATGCGCGGAATGTCGATGTACGGCTTAAGAATTGGCTCGTCGTTGAGTTCGATCGCCCGTTCACAGACATTAACCGCATTGTCACCTATCCGCTCAAGGTCGGTAGTTATCTTGAGGCCGGTCGTAATGAAACGAAGGTCGCTGGCGGCCGGTTGATGAAGCGCCAGCAAGCGGATGCAATGATCATCGATTTGAACATCCAACCGGTTGACTTCCACGTCGCGGCCGATGATTTCGCGGGCTTGATTCGAGTCGCGGTTGACCAATGAATCGACCGCGTCCGCGATCTGCCGTTCCACGAGCCCGCCCATTTTCACCAGATCGGCGCGCAGGTCGCGCAGCTCCTCCTCATACTGTTTGTTGGTATGTTGCGTCTGCGAATTGTCCATCGACCACCTCCAAACGGCTTACCGATCAGCCGAACCGCCCGGTGATATAGTCTTCGGTTTCGCGCCGAGAAGGGTTGGTGAAAATCTGATTGGTGTCACCGAACTCGATGAGCGTCCCTTGGAACATAAACGCGGTGAAGTCCGAGCAGCGCGCGGCTTGCTGCATGTTGTGCGTGACTATCGCTATCGTGTAGTTCGATTTGAGCTCAAGCAAGAGCTCTTCGATACGTGCAGTCGATATCGGATCAAGAGCCGAGCAGGGCTCGTCCATCAGCAGTACTTCCGGCTCAACTGCCAGCGCCCGTGCTACGCACAGCCGCTGTTGCTGGCCGCCCGAAAGACTGGTGCCAGGCTTACGCAGCGAGTCTTTGACCTCATCCCACAGCGCCGCTTGCCGCAGGCTGCGTTCGACGATTCGGGCCTTCTCCTGACGGCCGGGGGCGATACCGTTGAGCGCCAAGCCGGCTGCAACATTGTCTTCAATCGACATGGTGGGAAATGGCGCGGGTTTCTGAAAGACCATACCGATACTGCGGCGCACCTGGACTGGGTCCACGCCCGAGCCGTAGATATTGGCGCCGTCAAGGGTGACCTCCCCTTCCGCGCGGGCGCCGGGAATGACCTCATGCATCCGGTTGAGGCACCGCACCAGGGTCGATTTGCCGCACCCAGAGGGACCGATAATCGCGGTGACTCTGTTCTCCGCGATGCCCAGCGTGACGTCCTTGATTGCAAGATTGCCGCTGAAATAGGCGTTGAGATGGCGCACCGTCATCTTGTCGGCCATTGTTCTTCCTAAGGCCTTCGGGCCAGGGCTCTGACGCCTAGTTCCAGTGCCAGCACCATCGTGGTTAGAACCAGCGCGCCAGCCCACGCCTGCCGCTGCCAATCCGGAAACGGAGAGATCGCGTAGGTGTAAACCTGCACGGGCAGCGAGGCGATCGGTTGGAAGAGACTGGTAGACCAGAAACGGTTGCCAAAGGCGGTAAACAACAGCGGCGCGGTCTCGCCCGCGACGCGCGCGATCGCCAGTATGATCCCGGTCGCAATACCGCCCATGGCGGTGCGCGTTACAATCGCCAAAGTGGTCTTCCATTTGGTGACCCCTAGCGCGTAGGCGGCCTCGCGCAATTCGTGGGGGACCAGAGCAACCATCTCTTCAGTGGTCCGGGTAATCAGCGGAATCATGATTACGCCCAAGGCGACCCCGCCCGACATCGCGGAGAATCCGTGCAACGGGCGGACCAGCAATGCATAAGCGAAAATTCCTATGACTATCGAAGGAATTCCGGTCAGAACATCGGCGGCGAAGCGCACCGCCGTAGCCAGCTTCGTGGTCTTGAATTCGCTCAGGTAGAGTCCTGCACCGATTCCGATCGGCACCCCGATCAGGGTTGCGATCATCACGAGGATTACGGTACCGACAATCGCATTCGCCATTCCGCCGCCTTCTTGCCCGACCGGCTTCGGCATGTGGAGGAAAAAAGCCAGATTGACCGACGAAGCGCCCTTGCTGATCAGGTAGCCCAGAACGAGAAACAGCGGGACGAGGGTAAGGATCGTGGCGCCGACCGTCACGCCCATCATGATCTGGCTTTTCAGCTTGCGATAGTAGTTACGTCCCTCGATGACCAAGAGCTGACTCATGTCTTCACCACCGCGGCCTTGGAGTCTCCGCCGAACCGCCGCTGGATGGTCCCTAAAACCAGCGCCCGCGCCACCACGTTGAGAATCATGCCTACGATCAAAAGCACGAGTCCCAGTTCAACTATGGCCGACAGGTACAAGTCCGAAGTCGCCTCGGTGAACTCATTGGCGATGGCGCTG
>DASXNP010000252.1:0-11474 GCA_036494985.1 Binataceae bacterium (SeqCode) | reverse complement strand
CTTATCGATATCGGCGAGCATCCGCTCGGCCAATCGCGTCAGGCGGCATTCGGTGTACCGATAGGCGGCCGGCGGATCGCCGTCGATCGATCCGAAGTTGCCCTGCCCGTCGATCAGCGGGTAACGCATGCTCCACGGCTGAGCCATTCGAACCAGCGCGTCGTAAACCGAGGTATCGCCGTGCGGATGGTAGCGCTTGAGAACTTCGCCGACGACGCCCGCGCATTTGGAATAGCGGCGACTTGCCAGCAGTCCCTCGCGGAACATCGCGTATAGAATTCGTCGATGGACCGGTTTGAGCCCGTCGCGGAGCTGGGGAAGCGCGCGCCCAATGTTGACCGACATCGCGTAGTCGACGTAGGACTGACGCATGTCGTCTTCGACGTTCAGCAGCGTTGGTTGATTGCGGTTTGGCTCGATGCCGTTGGTTTCTGCCATTGGAAAACTTCAGTCGCGCGGTCTTAGGCGCGTTACTAAATCGAGAAGTGCAGACCGGTCGTGAAAATCAGACGTCCAGATTCTTGACGTTCAGTGCGTTCTCCTCGATGAACAAGCGGCGCGGTTCGACTTGATCGCTCATCAGCTTGCGAAAAATCTCCTCCGCTTCCTCCTGCGATCCGATCTGCATCTTGAGCATCGAGCGGGTTTCGGGATTCATGGTGGTGGCCCAAAGCTGATCGGGATTCATTTCGCCCAATCCCTTGTAGCGTTGGATGTCCACTCCCTTCTGACCCGCCGCTACCACCGCGTCCGCGGCTCCCTTTAGCCCGTCAAAAGAAAATTCCTCGCTGCCCTGCTTGATTTTGAAGGGTGGGTCGTAATCGGCCAGTTCGGCAGACAGGCGGCGAATCTCGCGCAGCTCGCCGGTATGATGGAGGGCCGAATCGACGACCGTGGGAGGCGTGGCACCGTTGCCGGAGTGACTAAAGACCGCGCGCCATGAAAGAAGATCTTCGGCTTCGATCCGGTAGACCAGACCGGAATCGCGCAACTCCTTGCGAATAGCCTCGGCCATTGCGCGCGCCGCCGGCTCGTTGCGAAAGCTTTCCGCGTCGACCTTCTTGTCGGAGACCAGTCGAGCGAGCGCGCCCACGATCGCGCGATCCTTCGAGCGCCGCTCCAGCACTTCGTACATCTTGTCCAGATAGAGCGCCTTGCGCACCAGACTCTTCAGCCCCGCACCCTTTATTTCCCGGGAATTCTTGGCCTTGCCGGTTTCGAGCGTAACCGCCTCGACCCCCAGGTCGGTGAGGTATTCCTCGAGCGCAACCTCGTCCTTCAAATAACGCTCCTGCTTGCCCTTTTTTGCGCGATAGAGCGGCGGCTGCGCTACGTACAGATGGCCGTTCTCGATCAACTCGATGAACTGGCGAAAAAAGAATGTCAGCCACAGCGTACGGATGTGCGATCCGTCGACGTCGGCGTCGGTCATGATGATGATCTTGTGGTAGCGAAGCTTGGTGAGGTCCTTCTCGTTGCCCACGCCCATCCCAAGCGCCGTGATCAAGGTGCGCAAGTTGGCGGAGGACAGCACCTTGTCCATCCGCGCGCGCTCGACGTTTAGGATCTTGCCGAAGAGCGGCAAGATGGCTTGCGTGCGTCGATCGCGGGCGCCCTTGGCGGAGCCGCCGGCGGAATCTCCCTCGACGATGAACAGTTCACTGTGCGCCGGATCCCGCTCCTGACAGTCCGCAAGCTTGCCGGGCAGCGACCCCGAATCGAGCGCGCCTTTGCGCCTGACCAATTCCTTGGCTTTGCGGGCGGCCTCGCGGGCGAGCGCCGCCTCGGTCGCCCTGGTGATTATTCGTTTGGCGACGGCCGGATGCTTCTCGAAATATTCGCCAAGTTTTTCGCTCACCAGTCCCGCAACCAGGCCGTCGACCTCGGAATTGCCCAGCTTGGTCTTGGTCTGTCCTTCGAATTGTGGTTCGGGGATCTTAACGCTGACGATCGCCGTGATACCCTCGCGGGTATCGTCGCCCTCAAGCCGCATCTCCTGCTTCTTGAACAGGCTGTTCTTCGCTGCGTAGCTATTTAGAGTACGCGTCAGCGCGGATTTGAAACCCGACAGGTGCGTGCCGCCCTCGACCGTATGTATGTTGTTGGCATAGGTCAGGATGGTCTCGTGATAGGCGTCGGTCCACTGCATCGCGCAGTCAATCGCGATCCCCTCGCGTGTCCCTTCGAACCCGATTACCTCATGCAGAGTCTCGCTGCCCTGGGTTATGGCTTCGACGAGTTGCTTGATGCCACCTTTGAAACAGAATTCTTCGTACTTGTCGGTGCGGTCGTCCTTCAGGGTGATTTTCAGGCCGGCGTTTAGATAAGCCATGTCGCGCAGGTAGCGCGCGATGATCTCGTATTTGAGTTTTACTTCCTTGAAGATTTCCGGGTCGGGCGAGAAACTCGTCTTGGTGCCGGATTTCTTGGTCGCGCCCTTCTCGGTTACTTTCGCAACCGGCCGGCCGCGCTTATAAGCTTGGAAATAAACCGTGCCGTTCTTGTAAACCTCGACTTCGAAGTCCGCGCTGAGCGCGTTTACAACCGATGCACCGACGCCGTGGAGGCCGCCGGAGACCTTGTACGACGATCGATCAAACTTGCCTCCGGCGTGAAGCAGGGTGTGCACGACTTCGAGCGCGGAGCGCTTCTCGGTCGGATGCATATCGACCGGGATGCCGCGGCCGTTGTCTTCGATGCTGATCCAGTTGTCGCCGCGAATCGTGACGTTAATTTCGGTGCAGTGACCGGCCAACGCTTCGTCGACCGAATTGTCGACGATCTCGTTGACCAAATGATGAAGTCCACGCTCGGCGGTATCGCCGATGTACATTCCCGGGCGTTTGCGGACCGCTTCCAGACCCTCAAGAACTTTGATCGAATCCGCGCCGTAGGTCTCCGAAGAATTCTTACTTGCCATAGTTCAGGCGGCAGCGCAGCCCACATCCCAGCCTCGTCCGCAGCCGCCTCTAATAATAGCCGGACCCGAGGCTCAAAGTAAAGCCATGGCAACGAAACGTTGGACTAATTCAAAAGGTGTTCTATAGAAACTTCAGATTAGTCAGAAGTCTCTATTGACGCGGATAAAACTGGCAGATCCCAGTATTCAGTAACTAGCCGATCGTCAACCTCTTACATCACTTAAATAAAACGGTGTAACGGGATGGTCGATCAGTTGATTCCGCGCAACTTCTCAAGAAATTCGTGGGGCCCCACGTAGCCGAAGAGTCGCTTGCGCACCGCACCCTGTGAATCGATGAAGATGGTCGTGGGGACGCCCGGAATTTCGTAGGCGGCGATTATTTCCTGCGTGCCCTTGTCCTGGCGCGTCAGGTCGGCCTTAAGCCGCATAAATCGAGCGGCCTCTTCAATCACCCGCGGATCGACATAGGTACTCCGCTCCATCTCCCGACACGGGATGCACCAGTCGGCGGCGAAATCGATCACCACCGGGCGCTTTGCGTCTCTTGCTTGGGCCACCAGCCCCGGCTGGTACGCGGTAAAGGCGAGTTGTGGCGGCGGAGTTCTCGGAATCAACAGATAAAGCAACCCCAGCGCCGCCAGCGCGCCGAAGGCCCGTTTGAAGAGCCTGAAGGCTCTTATCGCGTCTCCGTGCGTCGAGATGAACCCAAGATATAGCGCCGCGGCGGCCGTATAGAATGGCAGCAGATGGGTCATTAGGCGCCCGCGCGTCAGCGGATCCAGGAAATAGAGCGCCATCCCTACCAGCACCAGGCCGAAGAATTGCTCGACCCAAGCGAGCCACTCGCCGGAGCGCGGGAGCTGACGGATGCTCCCGGCCGCCAGCGCCAGCGCAATATATGGAACGCCCATCCCCAGTGCCAAGGTAAAGAAAACCGCAAATCCAAACAGCGCACTGGCACTGCGCTCCACCAAGAGCAACAGGCCCAACACCACCGGACCGATACAGGGGGCCGCGACGACTCCCATTCCCAGTCCCATTATAGCCGCGCCCGCATAGCCCGGGCGCGCATTGCCCGCCCGCTTAAGCATCCACGAAGGCGGCTGGATCGTGAACCATCCGAAGCTCGACGCCGCAAGCAGCAGCAGCATCGAAGCGATCGCCGCAAGCACGTACGGATTCTGCAACGCTGCGCCAAAGAGTCCGCCCGACATCGCGACGGCGACCCCAAGCGCAGAGAACATCGCGGCAATCCCGAGCAGGTAAAAACCCGCGAGCGCGGCGACCCGCAGTGTTCCCCCTCCCTGATTGCCAAAGTAGGCAATCGTGATTCCGATAAGCGGGTAAACACAGGGCGTCAGATTAAGCGCGAGTCCTGCCACAAACACCAGCATGAAACCGAGTGCGTATCCGTGGCGATCGAAGACGCTTAGGGTGTCGACTCCCGAAGTTAGAGACTGGCCGTTTGCGCCGCCCCGCAAAGCCTGCCCTGGCAGGCTTCCCGCACTCCAACGGGAGAAGACCTCGGTAGTCATACTGACCGACGCGGGCTGCAAACACTGGGCGTCATTGCACGGCTGAAAGTCGATCGTCGCGGTAATCGGCATTGCTGCCGACGGCTTGAACATCGAATCAGCCAACAGAACCGCCTTTACCCGCAGCCGGCCGGTGAATACCGAAAGCACTTCTCCGCCGGAAAACGCCGGCGAAATAAGCTGCGCGACGGGAAATTGCGTCTTACCAACCCCGACGTGATGGGGAACCGACAACCCAAGCGAGGTTGGAATGTAGTCGGGATTCGACGGGCGGTCGGAGTTGATATGCCATCCGCTGAGTATCTGCGCGGTGACCTCGACTAGCGCCTGGCCGCCGGGTGCGAGATTGCCGATGAGCTCGATCGATTCGATCCGAACGACCTGACTGGATTTAGGCAGCAAGTCGCTCTTCGCGGCCGGAGCGGCCGCAAGCAAGAGCGCGAGCATGGCCAGTATCGCAAGCCTGAACTTGAACATCCAAGTGATGCCCTGAAGGTCTATTCTGGCAGTGGACGAGTTGGTTACAAACAGAGTCGAGGAGGTAAGCTTAGTGCCGCGCGTTCGACAGATGGCTGATTTTGTGCGGCTCCTCATCGAATGAAAGCGGGACGCTATCGACGATTTGAAGGCCGTAGCCGGGGAGGTTCGCCAAGCGCGGTTGAGTGTCCGACATGATGACCATCTTGCGCACTCCGACATCGCGCAGAATCTGCGCCCCGATTCCGTAATCGCGGAAGTCCTCTTCGGGCGGATTCAAATGCGTGCTGACGTGGGTAGTTGGGAGGCTGCGGGCGCGATGGCCATTTAGGTCGGCCGCGATAAGGTTGGTCTCCCGCTTGAGATATAGAATCACGCCGGCTCCGGCCTCGGCGACCTTGAGCATTGCCGAGCGCAGCAGGTTGCGGGTGTTGCGGCGGGAGTAGCCGAACACATCTCCCGGCAGGTACTCGCGATGCGCGCGAACCAATATCGGCACCGCCGGATCCACCCGCCCCTTCACCAGGACCAAGTGCTCGGTAAGATCGATCAGATTGCGATAGACGAACGCGCGAAACTCGCCATAGGCGGTCGGCAGCGCCGCTTCGGCGATCTTTTGCACCAACGTCTCGTTGCGCAGCCGATAGGCGATTATGTCGGCGACCGTGCAGAGCTTTAGATTGTGTCTGCGGGCGAACGCGATTAGATCGTCCCGGCGCGCCATGGTTCCGTCATCCTTCAAGATTTCGCAAATCACGCCCGCCGGTTTGAGTCCCGCCAGCCGGGCGAGGTCGACCGCGCCCTCGGTCTGGCCGGTGCGCACCAGGCATCCGCCATCGCGCGCCCGCAGGGGGTAGACATGGCCCGGCGTTATGAACTCGGAACCAACCGCATCCTCGCGGACCGCTTGCTGAATCGTCGTCGATCGATCATGTGCCGATACTCCTGATCCGGATACGCGCCGAGCGGTGATCGAATTTGTAAACGCGGTACCCAGCGGCGCTTGGTTATCGCCAACCATCATGGTTAAGTTGAGCCGCTCGATCCGATCGGCTGACATCGGCAGACAGATCAATCCGCGTCCGAATTTGGCCATGAAATTGATCGCTTCGGGAGTGGCCTTTTCCGCAGCCATGGTGAGGTCGCCCTCGTTTTCACGCAGCTCGTCATCCATCAGGATGACCATCCGGCCGCGACGGATCTCCTCGAGGGCTTCTTCGATCGAAACAAACGGAGCGCGGGTGATTTTGGACCGCGGAATGTTTTCGCCGAACATTGTGCTTTGACCTTACAACGTTAGGCGCTACTTGGTCCAACCCGCTCAGGTCGGATTGCCCAAGGCGATCGGCGGGAGACCGATCAGGCAACAAATCGAGTAAGACGGACTATGTGCCCAGCAAATGGGCTTGAGACTGGCCGTTGGTTGAAGGCTGCCGTTGACGGCCCAGTCGCGTCGGACTAAGTCACTTCTGAACGACCGTTTAATGCGTTAGGCTAAAGCGCTGGAGTTAACTTTATGCCCGCCAAGGAACTGATAATCGACGCCGACGGACACATTCTCGAACCACCCGATCTCTGGGAGAAATATCTCGAGCGCGAATACGCTCCCCGCGCTATTAGGGTGGTCAAAAATGACGCCGGACTGGAATGCTTGCAGTACGACGGTCAGCCCTCCCAGCAGGCGTTTGCGGGATTTCTCGCCTCGCTGGGTGGAATGGGCAAGGACGGCGCGGAATTAAGGCCTAGCGCGGAGCGGACTTATGTCGGCTCTGCGCCGTTCGGTTCGATGGACGCACGCGAACGAATCGAGCTGCTCGATCGCGAAGACCTCGACAAAGCCGTTTTGTATCCCACAATCGGAATCTTGTGGGAGGCGGAGGTGACCGACGTCGACCTCTCGCAGGCTTACTGCCGCGCATACAATCGCTGGATCGCGGACTTTTGCCGCGACAGCGGCGGACGACTCATTCCGATCGCGCATTTATCGCTAGGCGACCCCGCCGCGGCTGCCCGCGAGCTCGAACGCGCGGTAAACGACGGATGCAAGGGCGGCTTCGTCGCGCCGTTTACGATCACGCGCAAACCGCACGGTCATCCCGACCACGATGTACTGTTTGCCAAGTGTCAGGAGCTCGACGTTCCGCTCGCGATCCATCCGACCTTCGAGCCGCGCGGCCTCAATCACGCGCGCTTTCACGCGATGGCCCGGATGCCGCTGCTCGGCGTGATGGCCTCGCAAATCCTTCAGCAGCCGCTAACCACTTTTTTCGAATACGCGGTGTTCGACCGGTTCCCCAGCTTGAAAATCGTCGTGCTCGAATCCGGCGCATCGTGGCTGGGTTTCTGGATGGATCGGATGGACTCGGTGTACGAAGTCGCGTTGGGCAGGACGATCTCCCTCAAGCACAAACCCAGCGACTATGTGCGCAAGCAGGTTTGGATTTCCGGGGACCCGGATGAACAAGCGACTGCCTATGTTATCGATTACGTCGGACGCGACCGTTTCTTCTGGGCCAGCGATTTCCCCCATCCCGACCACGGCGGCAAGTATTTAGAGGCCCTCGAACGAATGGTCGCTCCGATGTCAGCCCAATCGCGGCGCGCCGTCATGGGCGAGAACGTCGCCGCCTGCTACCAGATCTAGGAGTCAGAGCGAATGCCATTGCCCAAGCCGATTATCGATGCGGACGGTCACATCCTAGAACCGCCGTCGCTCTGGAACGACTACCTCGACCAGAAATATCGGCCGCGCGCAATCAAGATAAAGCGCAACGAACGCGACCTCGAATACCTCGAATATGACGGCAAGCCCGCCCGCTTGATGCGCTCGGGCGTGCTTCATACTTTGGGCGCGATGGGCCGCGAAACCGACACTCTTAAACCGTCGGGCGAGCGCACCTATGTTGACAGCGCGCCCTTCGGTTCGATGGATGCGGGCGAGCGAGTCGAGCTGATCGGCCGCGAAGGAATCGACCGGGTGGTGCTCTACCCGACAATCGGTTTGCTTTGGGAAGCCGAGGTTGAAGACCCGGAGATTTCTTTAGCCTACTGCCGAGCCTACAATCGCTGGATTGCCGACTTCTGCCGAACCAGCCAAGGCAAACTGATACCGATAGCTCATCTGTCGCTAACCGACGTGAACGCCGCTGCGGCGGAACTCGAACGGGCGGTGAGGGACGGCTGCAAAGGGGCCTTCGTAGCACCGTTTACCCATTCACGAGTCGCCCACGGCCATCCTGACCATGATCCTCTCTTTGCGAAGGCGCAGGAATTAAATGTTCCGCTGGGCATCCATCCCACCTTCGAACCGCGCTCGATCGCATCGGGCCGCTTTGCCGGCATGGAACGATCGATCTGGTACGGCGACGTGATGGCTTGTCACGCGGCGCAGGTCGCTTTTACGACCCTGTTTTCATTCGGTGTATTCGACAAATTTCCTCGTTTGAAAGTGGCCGTGCTCGAATCGGGCGGTGGCTGGATTGGCTACTGGATCGACCGGATGGATGCAATCTATGAAGTCCCTCTTAACCGCCCGCCGCTTAAAAATCCGCCAAGTCACTATTTGCGAACCCAATGCTACATTTCTGCGGATCCCGACGAGCGCGCGCTGGGACACCTGATTGAATTCGCCGGCGAGGACCGCTTCTTCTGGGCGACCGATTTTCCCCATCAAGATCACGGCTCGGGTTATATCGACGAACTCGAGCAGATGCTCAGGACGATGCCCGAGTCCGCACGTCCCAAGGTGGCCGGGCTGAACGTGGCGAAGGCCTATGATCTAACCTAAGCCTTTGGCAGACCAAGCCGTGAACACCCCTGGTTGGGGTTAGGCATGGGTATGACGAACCGGCTGTCGCAGCCGCGCAAAGATTTTGCCCGGCGTCCGGCGGTCGTTTTTTCATCATTTTCAAATTTCGATTAGCATCGTAAACCAGGCCGTTCGAAGCTTCTTTAGCTTCCAGGAAACCCGTTAGATAGGCGCATGCGCGCGGCTAAGGGGGGCCGCCGGTAAGGGGGGATGATAAAAACGGTACAGCGGTGGCTTTCCATTTGCCCTGCGCCGACACAGATAGCGAAGGCAATAAGCGAGTTCTTTTTTATTAAAGGAGTCGACCATGTTGGAATGCACCGTCACCGAAGCCAAAGGCATCGAACCAGTTGTTTACGATTGGGGGGCAGTCAAGTGGGTCGCCAACAGCGACTTGGACCCGGGTTGCGAGCAAAGCTTCGGACTGGTCCACATCCTGCCCGGAAAGATGAATCCCGAGCACTGGCATACCGCGGCGGAGGAACTTGTCTACATGCTGCAGGGCGAATGCGCCGTGCGGGTGGGTGACCGGCATCTGACGCTCAGGCCCGGCCAGACCCTGGCTATCCCCAAAGGGACAAAGCACGAAGTCGCCAATCACGGTTGGGAACCGGTCGTATACGTCTGCTCATTCTCGGCGAGAAGACGCGGCACACCGTTCGAAGCTCCAGCAGGGCCGGGAGCACGGCCGCTTTCGGGCAAGAGCGGCCAACCCTGGTAAGGCCAGGCAGTGGGCGCGAAGTATGACCTGATCGTAATCGGCGCGGGTCCAGTCGGCGAGAAAGGGGCGGCCCAGGCAGCGTACTTCGGAAAGCGCGTCTTGCTTGTCGATGTCGGCCCCGCCCAGGCGGTATTGCGGTAAGCACGGCCGGCATTCAACCAAGACCGTGCGTGAAGGGGCGATCTACCTTTGCGGTTTGGGTCAGAGTGGGAGCTTAGGAACTAGGACAAACCCACAAGACCCTGGACTCTGCTTATGGCCCGCAAGCTGGAGGTCTCCGAGTTAATGACTATGGCCGTCGAACGCAACCTGCTCCGTCATGGCATCGAGCGCATTCAAGGCCATGCCCGCTTGCTTTCACGCGGATGCGTGGAGGTCGAAAAGCCCGGTCGAGGCGGGGCTGGGTCCGGCTGGACGACCGCTTCGCCATCAGCGTCTTGGGAGTTTTCGCCGCCGGCGGCGTGATCGGTCCTCCAAGCCTGGCGGCCGCCGCGATGGAGCAGGCGCGGGTTTGCGATTTGCCGCGCCTTTGGCTTCGAGTTCAAGAACGCGACCGATCGCTTTCGCCCCACCTACATTTCCTCGATTCCCGAGGTCGCCTGGGTCGGGCTTACGCAGGAACAAGCCCATCGCGACGGGATCACGCATGGGGTTGGCCGCCGCTCCTTCACTACCAACGCCAAAGCCCGAATCACTGGCTTTCCGGACGGCCTCGTGAAGCTCGGGTTCAGGGTGCCGGACAAGGTGCTCCTGGGTGGGCGCCCACATAGTCGGAGAGCTCGCCAGCGAGCTGATCCACATCGGGCAGTTTGTCATCCACGTGGGCGGCACGATCGACCGATTCCTACAAGTACGCCGCCAACGACGGACTGCAGCGCTTGGACCTTCACAGCGGCTCGACGGCGACACGCTAGCAATAGTTAGAGAGACCTGCTTCAGAAATGCGTTCGGTCAATTGGCGACCAATTCGTGGACATGGTCAGGGTTGGGACCAGGGACGGCCATTTGTTCAAGCTTAGCTAGCATTCCAGAGTGGGCGCCGAGCCTAGCCGTTTTCCTAACGGTTCGTACGGCCGCATAAGAGCCTGCCGCCGCCGCACGAACGCTGCATTGATGTTACCCATAGTTCCGTTACAAGATTGACTGTGCCTGCGGGAATCGACCGGCGGCGCGAAAGGAGTGACCTGATGGCATCAAGTTGCCCAAAATGCGGAGCCAACGTAGCGACTGGTCAGAGCGTGTGTCCGACCTGCGGCGATGCGATTGTCGCGCGGCAGCCAAACAACGTCATCGCGGCTCTCGCCTATCTGCTTGGACTGATCAGCGGAGTCGCTCTGCTCTATCTCGAACCGTACGATCGCGACGACTATGTCCGCTTCCACGCTCATCAGTCGATCGCCTTCTCAGTGGCGTGGATCGCCTTCAATGTAATCACCGGCGTCTTTATTGCTGTACTGCCCCATGCACTGGGTGGGGTGATCGGGTTTCTGCAGGGGATCGGCAATTTGGCGCTGGCGGTCTTGTGGGTCTTCCTGATGTACGAAGCCTACATCGGCGAGCGTTTCCGAGTGCCGATTCTCGCCGACTGGCTCGATGGGATGGGGGTTTGATTCGCGTCGCGCGTGCTCTCACTTCGCGGCCCAGGTTCCCCTCGCAAAGAGGCCGTGGGAGGTAACGGCGCAAACCGATGGCCGCGGGGGCTCCTGAAGGGCTGGAACGGAAGACCTATCAAAGCGATCCCAACCCTAAGCCCGCCGAAAGAGGTGTCCGGCTTCTAATGGGCCGGCCCACTACGCGCTCGTCTAAAGGGGCATTCTTTGCGAACAATTGAGCCGAAGGCTTCGTCCGATCCAGCGAAGGTCTTGACCCTGGCGAAGTGCTCTGCACGCGGGGCTTGAATGCGGCGTTCAACTCGGATTGTCCGACAATATGTTTCAAGGCAAAAGATCTTGCCTACTTTTGGCCGTCCTAGTCCGAGCCGACCTCCACGGTTTCCACAAGCACGCCCTC
>DASXNP010000251.1:0-1988 GCA_036494985.1 Binataceae bacterium (SeqCode) | reverse complement strand
CTGCGGCCGCGGCAATCAATCTTTTCTCTACATATCTCGGCTACTTCTGGCCATCGGCGCAGCGACCGCTCGAGCGCTCTCTGCTCGCCGCCGCGATTCTCGTCGTGATTACCGGCGTCAATTTGTTAGGTGTGAAGGTAGGCGCGCACTTGAGCTCCGCGTTTACGATTGCAAAGATTGCGCCGCTGCTGCTTTTCGCTGTAGCGGGACTGGTCTATGGCTTCGCTCATCCGGCCGTGACGTTCGCCAATCCGCACGTCGCCACGGCAACCGATTGGTTTAACGCATCGCTCGTACTGCTCTTCGCGTACGGAGGCTTTGAAGGCGCGCTGGTTCCCATGTCTGAAGCGCGCGATCCGCAACGCGACGTGCCGTTTGCAATGCTGATCGCGTTTTTAAGCGTCACCCTGATTTACGTTCTGGTGCAAATCGTCGTGATCCGCATGCTGCCAGATCCAGCGCAAACCGATCGGCCGCTGGCCATGGCCGCGCAGATATTCTTGGGACCAGCTGGCGCAGCGTTCATCGCGATTAGCGCGCTGCTGGCCCTATTCGGCTATTTGAGCGCCAACATGGTGCACGTTCCTCGCACAACGTTCGCGCTGGCGGAACAAGGCGATCTTCCGCCCGTCTTCGCCGCGGTCCACAATCGCTTCCGGACGCCATACGTCTCGATTCTCATATTTGCGGTGTCGCTGTGGGCGCTCGCTACGCTCGGTAATTTCCGATGGAATGTAGTGCTCTCGTCGGCTTCCCGACTGATCACATATGGGCTGGTTTGCGCGGCGTTACTGGCTTTGCGCCGCAAACACCCTGACGCAGCCGCTTACCGGCTTCCGTTTGGCCGGATCTTTGCCGCGGTTGGCATCGCACTGATGATCGCCCTCCTCACGCGTATAACTCGCGAGGAGCTCGCGTGGATTTTGGCGACGGGCGCTATTGCTTTCCTGAACTGGATCGCCACGCGCCGCCACGTCGTGCCCGTTGCGGCCGCTCGCGAGTTGTAATGGGCGCGGATGTGTTATCCTCCCGCCATCGCTACCGCTTTGCTCATAACGACAAAAAAGGAGAGCTTCTGATGCGCAAAACAATGCTAGGAATGTTGCTGCTTTTCGTCGCAGCCTCGGCCAAGGCACAGGCGCCGAAGGCCGCTACAGACATCACCGCTGCGCAGGTGCAGGCGTTTATCAAAGATGCGCCACACGATCGCAATAGCGATCGGCCCATGCGCGTGGTCGATACGGGAGGCTACCGCGTCGGCATATTCGGCGTTTTCCGGCCGAAGAGTGCTCCGCCCAACGCAACTGTGCACCAAACCAACGTCTCTGAGGTCTACTACATGCTGGAGGGAGCCGGTACGCTGGTCACGGGCGGCACTCTGAAAAAGCCCGCGACGCCGAGGTAGTCAACTCTGGGAAATTGGACGGATGTCGCGAGCAACGGCATCGAAGGCGGCGTATCGCGCCGCATCGCCAAGGGCGACATTGTCATCATCCCCGGCGGCGTGCCGCATGGATGGGCCAGCACCGAGAGCGACATAACGTACCTGATTGTGCGGCCCGATCCCGACAAGAAACTTGAGGTGAAGTAAGGCAGGGCGCGCCCAGAGGATTCGCGGAAAAGATGGTGGGCCCGTGCGGGCTAGAACCGCAGACCTCTACCGTGTCAATTTTGTCGGCGGTTTAGGAACAGGTTAAACGGCCCAAAATCGACCGCTCGAAGATTGCGCTGGGCCTCTGCCGTCCGCGCGCCTATCCCCGATCCTCGGCGCTATGGCAAGTTACAATAGGTCTATCAAGGGTCTATCAAGGGTCAATCTGAGCGCCTAGCTCATTCTTTATTATTTTTCCGCCCTTCATCACAAACTTCACCCGCTGCACTTCGGTGATGTCCTTCAGCGGGTCGCCGGAGACGGCGACGATATCCGCATACTTGCCCTTGTCGATTGATCCGATCTGGCTCTGCCATCCCAGAGCTTCGGCGTTCAC
>DASXNP010000250.1:0-8667 GCA_036494985.1 Binataceae bacterium (SeqCode) | reverse complement strand
CCACCGGCCAGGCAGTAGCCGTGGACCTGCGCAATGGTCGGTTTGTTGATCGACCACAGTCGCTGCCATCGCTCGATGGTTTTGTGCAGTCCCATCCGATCGTTGATTACGGTGAAACCGGACCCTGGCTGCTGGGTGCCCTGCAGATCGTAACCGGCGGAGAAGGCGCGGCCTGCGCCCCGGATAATCAGGACGCTCGCTTCGGGATTCGATTCGTATTCGCCCATCGCGGAATCGAGTTCGCCCAGGAGCTTCTGCGAGAGCGCGTTTAGCTTTTCGGGGCGATTGAGCGTCAGGCGGAAAATCCGGTCTTCGACTTTTTCGTAGATGATTGTCTCGTATGCCATCGTTAAATCTCCCTTTACAGGTACGTGAGCGAAAGCGGCTCAATGGTCAGCTCAATGGCTCGCCCCATGCCCGCCCCGAGCCACTAAATCCCATGATCAGTACGAGCGGATTCCCGCTCCGGCGCACCCAGTAGTGGATCTTGATGCCACCGCGGGCCCGAACAAAATGCTCCTGTACCAACCATACAATTGCCGCGCCGGTACCGTTCGAATGGCACGATAGTATCGCCGAACTCGCCGAACCGTCCAGTCAATCGCTTGACGTTCGTTCGAGCGTTAAACGATCATTGATGTTCGGGTCCTAACGATTGCGGAAATCAAGCAAGGAAACATTGAAATGGATGCAGATGCAAAGAAGAAATCGCTGCGCATGATCCCGTACGGGCTGTTCGTGCTAGGGGCGGCGCACAGCGGCAAATCGACCCTGGCGACGATCAACTGGGTAACGCAGACCGCTTTCGAACCGCCGCTGGTGGTGGTGGGAATCAAGAAGGATTCGGGGGCACACGCGCTGGTTAAAGACTCGAAGAAGTTTACCCTTTCGATCCTCGAGAAAGGGCAACTGAAGCTTGCTACCTCCTATTTCAAGCATGTCGAGCCGAAAGACGGAAAGTTCGGCGATTTTCGATACGAGAGTGGATCGACCGGGCTGCCGATCGTGAGCGACGCGCCCGCATCCGTGGAGTGCGAGGTAGTCGGTTTTTACGAGCTGGGGGACCATAGCACGGTGGTGGGCAGAGTAATCGATGCGCATCTTAAGCGCGATGCGGAGGTGATGATGTTGAAAGAGACGGGTTTCAACTACGGGGGTTGAGCGCTTTGGGAGGTTTGAGGTTGAATCTGGAGGGGCCGATCGGCGACTAGGGGTGCGATCCAGTTGCCGAGCTCTCCAGTGCCGCGTTGCAAACCGACATGCTCAGTTGGGAACAGCGAGAGGAGTTTGACCGGCTCGGAATGCTTCGAGTCCCCGGTGCGATCGCTCGCCCTGACGTTCAACAGATGTGCGATTGCCTCTGGGACGCCCTGCGCAGACGATATGGGATCCGCCGTGATGCTCGCGAAACCTGGGGGGCGCGCCGGATAGCCGGAACTCATGACTTGCGACGGTCGACGACCCTCGACCGGATTGGCTCTCCGGCGGTTCGCGGAGCGCTCGACGACCTGCTAGGCGACGGAGGCTGGCAGCCGCCGCAGCGATGGGGTTCGCTGCTCGTGACCTTTCCGCAATCCGGCGACCGATGGGACGTTCCTCATCAGAGCTGGCACTTGGATTTCCCTGCCTCGCGCTCGCTGCAGGGACTGTTCGCGGTACGCCTCTTCACGTGTCTGGCAGAACTTAAGCCTGCAGGGGGCGGCACCGTCTTTGTCGCCGGATCGCACCGGCTCGTTGAGAATCTGCTTCGCAACGAGGGTGTCGAAAAGCTCCGCTCGGCCGACGCGCGCAAGGCCCTAATTCGCACTTGCTCGTGGGTTAGGAGATTGTGCTCGTTCGATGAAAGGATCGACCGCCTGCAGGAGTTCATGAAGGACGACGCGGTCTTTGATGGGATCAGGATCCGAGTGGTCGAGATGACCGGCGAGCCGGGCGACGTGTGGCTGACCCATCCGCTGATGCTGCACGCGGCTGCGAAAAACTGCGCTGAGGCTCCGCGTTTGGTGCTGTCGAGCATTGTCCATCGCTCCGAGGTCTCGCTGAGCGAGATTTATCAGTCGTCGGGTACTGCGGAAACTCGATCGCGTCAAATGAGCATTTGAAGAACCAGCGCCGAAGGTGCTCAGGGGCTTGGCTCCCGAGGATAGAAAACGCGAGCACGCGCTTGCGCGTGGGAAATCTCTTCGCTTCGGTTGCTTCGCTTCACGATCATCGACCAAGCATCGCGACCACCTGCGCTAAGAGAGAAGGGCGCAGCCCGTTTCCGATGAATCCGCGCAGAGATGCCAACCTTCAGGGGTGGCGCGCCTTAGTCGGCATAGCGGGGACGGCGCTTTTCGAGAAAGGCCCTCACCCCCTCGGCGAAATTGCCCGAGCTGGCACAAAGAATTTGGTTGCGATCTTCCATGAAGATCGCATGCTCGAGATTACCCGCGTCGACTGATGCCATCAGGCATTCCTTGGTCAGTCGAAGTCCGAGCGGCGAGGTCTGGATCATATCGTCGGCCAGTTTGCGTGCGGCTTCTTCCAGCTGTTCGTCAGGGACGAGTTCGGAGACTAGCCCGGTGGCAAGCGCGCGCTGGGCATTTATGAAGCGCCCGGTCAGAAGCAGTTCGGAAGCAACCGACATCCCAACCAAGCGAGGCAAAAAGTAGCTGACCCCCACATCGCAGGCAGAAAGACCGATGCGGATGAAGGCGGCATTGAAGCGCGCGGACTCGCCCGCGATCCGGCAATCGGCTGCAAGCGCGATTGCAAAGCCGCCGCCGCTGGCGGCACCGTGAACGGCGGCAATGAACGGTTGAGGCGCGCGGCGCATCTGGAGGGCGATCTCGCTGATCTTACGCTGGCTACGAAGTCCGATCTCGGCAGGATCCGCCGAATCGCCATCGCCGCTCGGCTTGTCAGCGCGATTTCGCTCCTTGAGATCGAGGCCTGCGCAGAACGCGCGTCCGGCTCCACGTAACACGACTACCCGGGTGTTGCGATCGGCGGGGAGCCTGGTGAGGAAGTCGCGGAACTCGTCAACCAGCACGGTGTTGAGAGCGTTGAGCGAATGCGGGCGGTTAAATGTCAGCCAAGCGACTCTGCCTTCGTGCCTTAGATCGAGTGTTTCATAGCCCATCTCTAGACCTTTGACCTCCTCACTATACCTATGCGATTCTAACGCTTTGAATTGTGCGTAGATTAGGGGTTTTGCAACCATTTTGGAACCATCGCAAAAGGGCGCCGAGACGGCTGCAATGAGCTCGCGGCCCAAACCCGCCCCCGCGCACGATGAGATGTCAGAGCTCGAGGGCGCCGTACGTACTCGAACCGGTGCGCTGGTGGTGTTGGGGGTGTTGCTGCTCAATATCCTCAGGGCATTTGCATCGGGGAGTCCCGAATCGTTTGAACAATTCGTTGTATACACACTGGACATAGGCCTGATCACGCTGATTTTAGCGTCGAGCGGCACGATGGTGTTCGTGCGCCATTGGCAGGTAATGGCGATGGCGATAGCGGTGGTGCTGGTGTCCACTGGCACATGGGTTAGCGTCGCGACTCAGATTTCGGATCTGCACGTCACCACGCTGGTGCTGATCTCGCTGGGGTTCGCGATCTTCATGCCCTGGAGTTGGAGATGGCAACTCGCTTTGAACGCCATCTGTCTGGCTTCATTCATGTTCACGGAATTCGTAAATCCGGCCCGGGCGGTCCACCGCCCCGATCGAATAGCCGACTTGGCAACCGCGCTGGCGGTATCGCAAATCGGGCTGGTCTATGCGGGCCGCTACCGGGCGAAGCTCGTCGAGAACATGCGCGCGATGACCGAGGGCGAAGAGAAGTTCCATCGGGTTTTTCAATATAGTCCCGACGCCATTTTGTTGGTCAGGGTGAACGATCAGCGTTTGCTCGACGTCAACCAGCAATTCCTCGCCGGCACAGGATATTCGCGCGACGAGGTGATCGGGCGCACGGCAGAGGAGCTCGAATTGTGGGTGGGACCGCAAGCGGGAGCAGAGCAGTACGCCAAGGTGATGGCGGAAGGGGTGGTCCACAACCGCCAAGCGCGTTTTCGTACCAGCGACGGGCGGATTTCGGAATGCTTGTATTCGGCCATGATAATCGAGGTCGGCGGCGAACCGTGCTTGTTCATCGCGACCCGCGAGGTGAGCACAGAAAATCGCACGCAAAGCGCGCTGGTCGAGGTTCAGCGGCGGCTGAGCGCGGCGGTCAGCAGCGCGCGGATAATGCTCTGGGCGGTGGACGCGGACTTAAACATTACGTTTTGTGAAGGCGCGGGCTGGAAAAGGTTCAGCCTCGACCCGACCCAGCTCCTGGGGCGATCGCTATTCGAAGTGGAACCGTTTCGGCGAATCCCGAAGATGCTCGAAGACATGGGATTGGCGCTCAAGGGCCAATCGTTCTCATCGACGGTCCAATCGGGTGCCGTGGCGATGGAGACCTCGTACTCGCCGATCTTGGACGCCGAGGGAAAGACCAATGGGGCGCTCGGCGTCGCGATAGATGCGACCGCCCGGACCCGCGCCGAGCGCATGGCGGAACAGAGCGAACAGACCTTCAAGCAGATTTTCGAGCACAGTGTCGAAGGAATCATAATCAACTCGCTGACCGACGGCACTCACCTCAACGTGAACGACGAGGTGACGCGGATGACGGGTTACTCGCGCGAGGAACTCATTGGCCGCAAAGCCGATGATTTCTGGATCGATCCGGCCGAGTACCGATCGCTGGTTCAAGAGCTAATTAAGTCGCGCGCAGCCCGCAACGTCGATATGCGCTACCGCACGGCCAGCGGAGGGGTGGGACAAACGCTGCTGTCATCGGTGTTGATCGAGCTCGATGGCCAGGCTTGCGTTCTGTCCTTCATGCGGGACATGACCGACCGCCGTCGGGCGGATGAGGAGCGCGCGCTGCTCGCATCGATAGTAGGGTCGGCGGAAGACGCGATCTACAGCGTCAGGCTGGAGGACGGCTCGCTAACCAGTTGGAATCCGGGCGCGGAGCGGCTGCTGGGATATTCAGCCAAGGAGATGATCGGCACCCGCGGCGGCTCCTACATCCCGGTGGAGCGGCTCGAGCAGGACGGAAAGTATTTTGTGCAGGTGATGCAGGGCAAGGGCGTGCAACAATTCGAAACCCAACGCCTGCGCAAGGACGGCAGCCTGGTCGACGTGGCGATTACACTTTTCCCGATCTTCGACGCCAAGGGCCTGGTGACCGCGGCGGCGGGGATCGTGCATAACCTCACCGAGCGTCAGCGCGCGGGGAGAATCCTGCGTGACAGCGAGGCGCGATTCCGCCAGGTGTTCGAGGGCAGCCTTGACGCGATCCAGATCAACGCGGTCGACGGCGGCGCTTACATCGACGTCAACGGTGCATTCCTGCGTCTGTTCGGATACCAGCGCGAGGAGATAATCGGCAAGACGCCATCGGAGGTCAAAATATGGGCGAATCGGGACCAGCATTTAAACTTCGTCAAACTGCTGCGCGAAAACAATGAGGTGCGGAATTTCGAGGCCGAGTTCAAGGCGTCCAGCGGCGAGCTCAAATCGGTGCTGACCTCGTCGGTGCGGATCGACATCGCGGGCCGGCCTTGCATCATCTCATTCGACCGCGACATCACGGACCGGAAACGGACCGAGGGCGCGCTCATCCGAGCGGGCGAGATCGCGCTTCAAGCTGCGCGCCTAAAGTCGTCATTCCTGGCCAACATGAGCCACGAGATCCGCACCCCGCTGAACATCATTCTCGGCTACAACGAACTGATCGCGGAGCGGCTGTCCGAACTGGGCGATGACAGTCAGCGGCCGTTTCTCGATGCGATAGGCAACGCGGGACGACGGCTGCAGGACACGATTCACAGCATCTTGGACTTGTCGAAAATCGAGGCTCAATCGCTTGAGGTCAAGCCGGTCCAGATCGATCTCAAGGAGCTAGTTGAGGTGCTGCTGCGCGACTTTCAGGTTCTTGCGGCGCGCAAGGGGCTCAGGCTGGATGCCGAACTCGACGCCCATCCGGGCAAGGTTTTGTTCGACGAATACTGCCTTAATCAGTCGTTGGCGAATCTTCTGCAGAATGCGATCAAGTTTACGGAAAATGGTCGTATCACGATTAAGCTCTCTCATGACCGGGACGGCTCTCTGTGCCTGCGGGTGATCGACACCGGAGTCGGCATCGATGCGGACTATCTGCCGAAGCTGTTTGAACCTTTCTCGCAGGAGGACTCGGGTTATTCGCGAAATTTCGAGGGAGCCGGGCTGGGGTTGGCATTGACCAGGAATTATCTAGCTCTTAATGGCGCCCGGCTCAGTGTGGAAAGCGAAAAGGGCGAAGGATCAGTCTTTACGATTCACTTTGCGTATGACGGATCGCATCCTATGACAAATGGCAATCCAAAAGACACTGTCTCTCAGGCCAATACGACGAAAACCATCGACGGAGAATCCAGGCTGCCCCTAATTCTGCTGGTCGAAGATGACCCCGACACGCAAACCTTCATGCAGACCATGATGGCCAAGCAGTTCCGGCTGCTGGTGGCTGCCAGCGGAGCGGAGATGCGACGGCTGATCGAGGGAGAGCCGCCGATTCGCGCGATCCTGATGGATCTCTCGCTGCACGGGTCGGAAGACGGGCTTAAGCTTACCATCTACCTGCGCAAGCAGGCGCGCTGGAAGGACACGCCGATTATCGCTACCACCGCCCATGCCTTTGGCGAAGATCGCGAACGCGCAATGGCGGCGGGATGCGACGGCTATCTATCCAAGCCCTTCAATCGCCAGCAGCTGATGAGCGTACTCGACAAGTTTCTGGGTCCGGAGTCCCCCTCCGCCCGATCCTGACTGCTGAGCTCTTCATTCGAAGCGCGCGGCGGCGCGTCTTACGGAAGTACTGTCCGAATCAGGACACTCGCCGCAGAAATTTGGACAATTCCATTGCGCGCGCGAAGCCGCTAAATGGGGCGCGCCAGAGTTTCAACGTTCCGCCGAGCAGCAAGTCCCTCGCGTCGCCGCACCCAGACGCCAACCACGAGTCAGTTGGCGTCGGTTATGGGTGCTCTTTTGATCGAGGCCGGATTGATTTCTTGTCGTCGTTCAACTTCTTAGACTCCTGCCTCAGCGGCGCGGTCCTCCACAGGCAGACCCGGGACTTCCACGGTTACGCATACGATCCGCCTATCGTACGACCGCGACGATCGCTATCGGCGCAGTCTTAACAACCGTAGCAACATTGACAATAAAATGGTGCGACCGTTAAACCCGGGCTGCTTCTCTGGAAGTCAGGATACCCGGTCTTTTCAACATCGGCACCGGCCGGCGAATTAAGACAATACCCTTGCCAAGCGTAGGTTTGACAACCCGGCCGCAAACCGACTAGCTAAACCGCGTGGCGAGCGACGCTTGGGCGGTCGGCTTCGTGCTTGCGGCGCACTCATTCATGGTAACGAAATACGTCAATGTCCTCGGGCAGGCGACCTTCTTGCACTACGTAGGTGCCACCACTCTGCCCGGCGTAGTTCCCGATCTATCCCGAGGACGAAGTATTGCCTTTGTTCATGCGGCGGGATCCAACGGCAACGCCTGGCACCATCAGCTCGACGCGCTGGCCGCGTCACACAGTCCGGTCGCATTCGACTTCCCGGGCCACGGGCGCTCGGCGGGCGTTGAGGGGTTGCGATCGGTTGGAGACTACGCAGATTTTCTCGCCGCCCTGCTCGATACGCTTAGGATTCCGTCGGCGGTGATCGCCGGGCGCTCGATGGGCGGTGCGATCGCGATGGATTTCGCCCTGCGCTATCCGCAACGCACGCAGGCGCTGGTTCTGATCGCGACGGCGGCCAAGTTCAACCTTCCGCCCGAGCTGATCGGGGGCCTGGAGGCGGTGACCAAGGGCCGCGCGCCGCGGGCGTTTCTGACGACCGGGTTTTCGCCGCAGACCGTCAAAGCAAATTTTGGCGTTGTGCGCGAATCGTGGATGGAGCAGGTCAAGACCGATCCGCGCGTGCGTTACACGGACACGTTGGTTTGCCAGCAGACCGACCTGCGCGATCAAATCAGTCGGATCACGGCGCCGGCGCTGATTCTGGCGGGCGCTGACGATCAGACCACGACGGTGGCGGACGCGGAAGCGATCAAACGCCAGATCGCGGGTTCGCGCCTGCAAGTGATCGCAGATTCGGCGCACAACCTGCCCACCGAAAAGCCCAAGGAAGTGAACGCCGCTTTAGAAGAGTTCCTCGGACGGCTCGCGTAGGCGCTTTCAAACGGTTCTTGCAGATGAGTCTTAGGGGCAAAGTCGCGATCGCAGGCGTCTATGAGCATCCGACCCGATTCGCCCCCGACAAGAGCATGTTCCAGGTCATGGCCGAAGCGGCGCGCGGAGCGCTGGCCGACGCCGGGTTGACGATCAAAGACGTCGACGGCGTTTTCACCACCGGTTTCGGCATGAGCGGGATGGGGATAATCGGGTGGTGCGATTACATGAATCTTACCCCCAACTACCTCGATTCGACTTCGATTGGGGGTTCGTCGTTCGTGGCACATACGGCGCACGCGGCGGCGGCCATCAACGCGGGGCTGTGCCAGGTGGCGCTGATCACGTACGGGTCGACGGCCGCGTCGTCGCGCTTTGCGATCGGCACGGGCGGCGGATTCGGCGGAGGGG
>DASXNP010000249.1:0-14945 GCA_036494985.1 Binataceae bacterium (SeqCode) | reverse complement strand
CGCTTCGACCACGAAGTCCACCTCGTGCACTTCATCGAGGGTGGCGACTTCCCTAATGCGCGACATCACGCGATCGCGCTCTTCGGATTTGAACCGTCCGCGCTCTACCAATCTGGCCAGATTGCGTTCTATTCCTTCTCGTCCCTTGCGCGCCGCGCCGTCGATAACGTCGTACAAAAGGACGTCGACGTCGGCTTGCGCCGCAACCTGTGCGATCCCTGCACCCATTTGTCCCGCCCCGATCACGCCCAGAGTGTCAACTCGCATCCGAACCCCGCTTTCGATTCCGACTCGGTCAGATTCAAACGTCAATTAGGTAGCTACGATTCCATCCCGCCGGGCGGCTCTTCTCCCGCGGTCCAAGTTCCCGCGCCCGTTCCACGGCCCGCCGCGATCCGGATCTTGCGCACGTCCTCCGGCGTTTGCCGCCCAGGCATTCCCAACCCTTGCATAAGCGCGTTGGCGACGTTCGAGGTCAGCCGATCGCGAATCGTTGGCGCTTCATCAATTTGTGCATCAAGCACCCGATCCACCTGCTCGCGCGTTAAGCCCTCGGCGACGAAAAGATCGACCAAGGCGCTCGGACCGACTTTGCCGCCAGCCTTCTCCACTATCGCCAAGACTCGAGTGCACACCGAACAGACTGTTCGCCAGAGCCCTGCGCGGCTCCGGCAGTATGAGCATCGCATCAGATCATCGCCCACCCGGCCATGAAAACACACGAAGCGCGCATCGCGCACCCGATCGGCGCATGCCACGCTTCAAATCGATAAATACATACGTTTGCTCAAGTCAGCAAGGATGAGCGAGCCGGGCGGTTTCACGCGCAGCGAGGTGGTCTCGGTTGGGCGGGTCCTTTTCTCATGGCCCCGCGCAAGCAGAGCAGTGCTTGACAGTAAGCGAAAAGGGACGGTAGGATTAAATTGAGAATCATTCTCAAGATAGGCAATGCAAAGCGTCGCTACGCCCTATTTCTTCTACGCCATGGGCATCCTCCTTCGGGAAGGATTGGAAGCCCTCGTGGTAATCGCGGCGCTGGTCGCAGCCGTAAGACGCGCCGGCCAAACCGCCACCGCCCGAGCGATCTATATCGGCGCGAGCTCTGCCGTAGTAGTCAGTCTTGCGCTGGCTATCGCTCTAAATTGGATCTTGAGCGACAACGTCGGAGACACCCTTGAAGGCGCCTTTCAACTGATTGGCGCGGCCACTCTTTTCTACGTTAGCTCTTGGATGACCGCAAAGGCGCAGTCCGACTCATGGCGCGATTTCGTCAACTCCCGGATTGATCGAGCGGTGCACAGCTCGATGCCTTCCATCGCACTTGGCCTGACCGCCTTCATCGCGGTCTTGCGCGAAGGCGCCGAAACGATTGTTTTCTTCCAAGCGCTGATGGGAGGCGCGACCGCCAGCGCCGAGAAGCACGCCGTGGCGCTCGGCATCGCCGCGGCAGCCGCGGCGCTTGTGCTCGCATTCGTGATGATCCAGAGGGCGATGGAGCGCATGCCGCTTGGTGCCTTTTTCAAGTGGACCTCTGTGCTGCTCTATGCAATGGCGATTATTTTCGTTGGACAGGGCATCGCCAGTTGGCAGGAATCCGGGCTGGTCCCCGCAACCTTCATCGACGCCGTGCCGACCATCAAGGTTGTCGGACTCTACCCAACCGTGCAGACTCTCGTTCCGCAACTACTTCTCATCCTGATGGCCTTGGCCGCGCCGCTCTTTCGCCGCATCCGGGGCGCGCGCAAACAAGCGCCCGCGCACTCCAACTCGCGTCGCATCGCCGCTTGACCTAACTCAATCGCGGGACTTTCGTTTAAGGCGCGGATTGCGGGCGATCTCCTGGGCGGGAGATACTCAAAATCGCGCCGGTTCGAGCCGCTATTTGCGCATCTCTTCGATTATCTGATCGCGTCGCCCCTGCTCGATCAACCGATCGTTGCGCCGCGCCTGCTTGAAAGCGAGGTAGCTGAAAAACAACACCAACAGCAGCATCGCCCCGATCGGAATATTGTCCGCCTGCGTTACGATGTGCAGGAACTGCTGAAGTCCCGTTATGCGTCCTTCCATCTTTATTGCCGAACCTGTTTCTAAGAAACGGTCTCCATCTAGCTTTTGATCGCCGCGATTGTCAACGTTGATCGTACGCTAATGGCGAACCTAACCGAACATGAGGCGACCGTGCAACGCGAGGTGGGCTCGGCGGCGGTCCGCGCCGGCGCGCTCAATCCGCTTAAACTTGCCTGGGGCGTGCTCGCTACGCTTCTCGGCGTCATCTATACGATCATTCTCGCACCCTTCGCCGCCCTCTCGGCGCCGCTCTTTTCCGGCCACGCTGTCACGCACGTCGGCGCCCTGTGGTCCTGGCTGATCATTAAGACTTGCGGCGTCCGGGTTGAGATGGAAGGCGTCGACAACGTT
The DNA here is from genome assembly GCA_036494985.1 of Binataceae bacterium (SeqCode). Lineage (GTDB taxonomy): Bacteria > Desulfobacterota > Binatia > Binatales > Binataceae > DASXNP01. The sequence continues at coordinate 12,527 of DASXNP010000249.1, read as the reverse complement.
CGCAACACGGCCCCTTGCATCATTGTTTCCAACCATCAGAGTTTTTTTGACATCTTCGCCGCGCTGGCCTATTTGCCCTGCGAACCGCGCTTTATCGCCAAACGCGAACTAATGAAAATCCCGTTGGTCGGCTATGCGATGCGCAGGGCCCATCACCTGGTCATCGATCGTCAGGCAGGCGGCCAGGCTATCCGTCGGGTGCTCGAAGTGACACAGATGGGTTATTCGATTGTGGTCTTCGCCGAAGGTCATCGCTTCTCCGATGGCCGGGTGCACGAATTCAGCGAAGGTGCGGCGTGGATGGCGATAACGACCAAGCTGCCCATCGTCCCGATGACGGTCAGCGGCAGTGCGCACTTCTTCCCGCCGGGCGCAAAAGTCGTGGTACCCGGCGGCAGGATGCGAATCGTCCTGGGCAAGCCATTCGAAACCAAAGGCTTAACCTCCCGCGACCGGCGCGCCTTGAGCAAACAACTCGAAGAAGCCGTCCGCGCCAACCTGGTTGCGTAATTTTCTATGCGAGCCCATGCCATCTCATCCACCACCCTTGGTTGTAGGGTGAGTTCCGGAAAAGACTCCCCCCACGCCGACTAAACCGCGGCGGGGCTTCGCGGCAACAGCGAAAAACTTGTCATCCAAGATGGGGCGTCCCTCAGCCAAGCAGCGCAAACCCTACGACCTCGACGGCATAATCGATGTTGCGGTCCGTGTCTTCCTCGAACGCGGCTACGATGGCAGCTCGCTCGAAGATATCGCGCGAGCCGCCAAAATCACCAAATCCAGCATCTACTACCACGTCGCCAGCAAAGAGGAGCTGCTCTCGCGCGGCGGCGGACGAGCCTTCGATGCGCTCCTGGCCGTGTTCGATGAACGCAATGCGACCGATGGCACGGCCTGCGATCGCTTAAGACATGTCCTGCGGCGCACAGTCGAAATTACCGTCGAAAAGCTTCCCGAAGTAGCTCTGCTCCTGCGAGTGCGTGGCAATACCCCCGCGGAGAAGTCAGTGGTCGAGCGCCGGCGCAGTTTCGATCACATGATCGCCGACATCGTCATCGCCGCAATTCGCGAAGGCTCGATTCGTTCCGACGTCGACCCGCGTCTGACCACCCGTTTGCTCTTCGGGATGCTCAATTCCATCGCCGAATGGTACCGGCCCGATGGCGCGCTGAGCGCCGCCGACATCGCCGAGACCGTCTTCAAGATCATTTTCGACGGTCTTACTTCGAAAGCCAAAGACGCGTAAGGACCTGCGCCACCGGCTCGAGAGTCGGCGTCATCAGTCGCAAGCGGCGCAAAGAACCCAATGCGATCGGATTCAGGCGGGCTGGGAAATTTGCGGCCCTTGACTTCAGGACCGGTCGATTCTATAAATCGAACAAACGGTCGGTTTCGAAATACCGAACCATGCAGATCTCAAGCAAGAGTTTAAGATTATGGCCAGCACGCTTCCCTTCGACTCCACTCCCCTAATCGACGCTCCAGCAGTCGCTCAGCCCAACATCTTCCCGATGGAATGGCGCGTCGAAACCCCCAAGCTCGCCGACATCTACGAAAAAGCCAAGACCGAAGGATTCAACCCCGCCTTGCTGGACTGGCATCGGCTCGAGGCCAACGAATGGTCGCGCGATGAGCGGGTTGCGATGATGTATTGGTGGGCACTGCTGTCGAACTTCGACTCATCGGGTCCCGCGGTTTTCGCCAAGGCCACCATTCATGCCTTCGAAACCCATCAGGAAGATCCGATTCGCAAGTGTTTTTTCTCGATCACCCGCGACGAAGTCAATCACGAGGAATGCTGTCAGCGGGCCATCCAGACGCTGGTCCCGGGCGGGCCGCAGGGCTTTGAGCCGCGCAGCGAACTCGAACGCGTCGCGCTCAACAACATCGGCTGGCTCTACCACAACGGCGGCCGCTACTGGAACGGGTACTCCCGTTCGCTCGGCAAGTATCCATTGGCGGTGCTCTTCACCTCCTTCATGATGGGCGAGGTCGCCTCTTCGACCCTGTTCCACGGGATGTCGCGGGCCGCACGCCATCCGGTCTATCAGCAGGTCTTCAGTCACATCGGCCGCGACGAAGCGCGCCATCTGCAGATCTGCATCACCTTGCTCGAGAAGGACTGGCCCGGCTTGACTGACGAGTTCCGTTCGTTCGTGTCCAAACAGCTGCGCGCCGGATTCATTTTCCTCTCGATGGTTTTGTGGGAGCCGGTCTCGAAGGGCTTCTGGGAACTGCCCGATTACTTTTTGCCGAACCATCGCGTCCTGCTTGATATCGCGCGCAAAGCCGGACTGGGCATCCTGACTTTCGATGAACAGGCCGAAAACTGGAAGCTTGCGATCGCGCGGGTTAAGAAGCTGGTCTCGCGCTGGAATATCGAATTTCCGGCGATCCCCGAACTTGATATCGAGGGCATCGAGGTCGGCGAAATCACCCCCGACGACATCGTCCCAGTGTTCTGATTTTCGTCGCAGTAGTTTGGAGGTCGAAGCTAGAGATCGGCATAGGGCCCTCCGCGGCGAGCCACGCAGCAACCGGTGGGTCTAAAAGCACCGGCGTGCTGTTCTAAGTCAGAGACGATCGATGCTTGGTTCGCGACTGGGTCGTTCGAGTGCAGCTTCGAACGACTCAATGGCGGCGACCGCTCCCGCGGCGAGGCGACCGTCTTTTATGGCGGTCGCAAAATCGGCAACGATTTTGTCCCAGATACTCCCCGCCACGATCGCATGGGTCGCGTGATCGGCGATGGCTTCGACGTAACACTCCCCAAGCGACACGAAGAGCAGTATCCGTCTACGATGCCGATCGCCGTTGGCGCCGTGGGCCGCGAATTCCCGATGGGCCAATTGGCGCGCATAGGCATGCTTGACGCGCCGGGGCACAAGCGCCAGTCGAATCGGCAGCCAATCAAACAGCGCCGTCAGTACCAGCAGGATCGTTAGTTCGATCACGATCGTGAATCGGTCGTGCAACTCGGGCCGCAAGAGCGCGATGCTGGCCATCACGACCAGCGCAATGAAACCTGCCCAAATCAGCGGATAGAACGCGTAGCGATCGCTGACCCGGGTCACGACCAGACCGAGATCGGTTGCCGTGTTGTGCTCGAGCGAGGCGATGGCGCCGTCGATCCGATTGCGTTCCTCCAGCGTAAAGGTGGCTTTCACGCTCACCAGCTTCCCGAAGCGCCACCACCCCCGAACGATCCTCCCCCGCCCGAGAAGCCGCCGCCGCCCTCACCTCGCTCGCGCGGAAATCCACCGCCGGGAAAGAACACCGGGGGATAGGCGCCCATTCCGCGCCCGATTCCCGAACGCTGGCCGAAGCGATTTCGCAGCATGAGAAATATGATGAAGACGGCGAGCAGGATCAGCATCGTCCAGGGCGAGCCTTCGAAACCGTTGGTAGCTCGCTCGTTGGGTGGCGCGCCCGCTGCAGAGGGGTTGCCGCCCAGCAGCGTAACGATCGCTGCAGCGCCCGCGATAACGCCGCCGTTAAAATCTCCGCTGCGGAAATTGGGCAGAATTTCGCGCTCGATGATGGTCCGACTGGCGGCGTCGGTGAGCGTCCCTTCAAGACCATAGCCGACTTCGATCCGAACCTTGCGCTCGTTCGGCGCGACGATCAAAAGCGCACCGGTATTCTTGCCTTTCTCGCCGATGCCCCATTTGCGCCCCAGTTGATAGCCGAAATCCTCGATTGGATAACCCTGCAGCGATCCAAGCGTAACCACCACCACCTGCTGGCCGGTTGTCTGTTCGCACTGAGCGAGCATTTCGGTCAGCCCACTCCTGGTCGATGGCGTCAGTATCCCCGCCTGATCGACGACGCGGCCGGTGAGTTGCGGAAAGTCCGGACCGGCGGCCAAACCGGCGGTTGGCGGCAGCAAAAGGACGGCCAACAGCCACCAGCGTACGTATCCGATAGACCCTTGGCTGGCGATGCGAAGCCGCATTAGAAGGTGACCTTGGGCGCCTCTTTGGCCTGCTCAGATATGTTGAAGGTCTCGCGAACCTTCAGGTTGGGATACAGCAATGAGGCGACCCATCGGCCGGGAATCGTTCTCAACTCCGTGTTGTAGGTTTGAACCGTCCCGATGTAATCACGGCGCGCAATCGCGATCCGATTTTCAGTGCCCTCAAGCTGCGATTGCAGCGCGAGAAAATTTTGATTCGATTTGAGGTCCGGATATTTCTCGCTCACCGCCAGAAGCCGGCCGAGCGCCCCGCCGATCGCAGCCTGGCTCTGCTCGAATTGGTGGAAGGCACCCGGATTTGACAGAATGTCGGCCGGAATCGTCATCTGGGTCGCCTTCGCACGCGCCTCGATCACCGCGGTAAGGGTGGTCTGCTCCTGCTTAGCGTAACCCTTAACCGTCTCCACGAGATTCGGAATAAGGTCTGATCGTCGCTGATATTGATTCAGGACCTCGCTCCAAGCGGCTTTCACCTGTTCATCGAGCGTCGGGAGGGTGTTCACCCCACAACCCGAAAGACCAAGCAGTACCAGTGCTACGATTGACAGACGCGCGGGCGACGGCAGTTGCTTGAGGGACATGGAACTACCTCCTGCACGGAACCTGATCAAATGAGTGGCGAGGCTAGCATTCCCGCGAGATGGCGAGCCAGCACCGGTTAGGGCTGCTGCGCGCCCGCTCGCCGGCGCTGTCGCACAAGTGCGACCGGGTCACACCGGCGTGTCGCCCTCGATCGTCACCCGATGCATCAGGCGCCGGTTTGGAAAATAATCCGACACGGCGTAGTGCTGCACCGCTCGATTGTCCCAGAAGGCGATCGAGTTGGGCCGCCATTTGAACCGGCACTGGTACTCCGGAAAGCTCGCTTGTCGATACAGCTGATTGAGCAGCGGCCCGCTCTCCTCGGGAGGCATTCCCTTGATTCCAGTCGTGAACGCCGCGTTCACATACAGTGCCTTGCGGCCAGTCTCGGGGTGCGTGCGCACCACCGGATGCTCCACGACTGGATATTGCTCCTGCATCGCTTTGAGCTTGTCGGGCCCATACCCGCGTCCGAAGACGTGCGAGAAATCGTGAATCGCCGTGAGGCCCGACAGGAACCGCTGCATCTGGTCGGACAGTCCCTGGTACGCGGCGTACATGTCGGCGAAAACCGTGTCGCCCCCGACCTCAGGGACTTCAAGCGCGCGCAACACCGAACCCAGCGCGGGCCTGAGGCGCCAGGTGACGTCGGAATGCCAGGTGTTCTCGCGCCCGCGGCGCTTTTCGCCGTGCTCAATTACCAATACCTCCGGATAGCCTTCCAGATGCGGCGCGAACGGGTGCACTTCCAGGCCGCCGAACAGCCGCGCAAACGCGATGTGCTGCGCGACCGAGATGTTTTGCTCGCGAAAGAACAGCACCTTGTACTCGAGCAGCGCGCGATGCAGCTCGGCCTGCGCCCCTTCGCCGACCTTCTTGGACAAATCGATCCCGCCGATCTCGCCTCCGATCGTCGGACTCGATTGCATCACTCTGATCTGCTTGAACTCCATCGCGCTCATCTCCTTTGCCGGCCGCAAACTCGAATGCCACGCACCTCCCTCGAGGCTATTTTACAATCGCGCTGCTTCATTTCGATTACAACGGCGCCCTGCGCGAACTCGCCCTCGCAAATTTTGCCCTGACCGCATACGCTTTAGCGATTCTCTTTTTGCCATGTCCGATCTCGCCGAATCCGCCACCGCTTTCGCTACGCGGCGCCAAGTCCTCGAGCTGCCTTCGGCCACGGGCCTTCGCTCCGAGATCTGGGCCCTCTCGTGGCCCGTCATCCTGTCCTTCGGGCTCGACTCGATTCTGGGCCTCACCTCGATCCTGATGGTCGGGCGGCTGGGCGCCGAGGCGGTGGGTGCGGTCGGTCTCGGCACGCAGGTGCTCGGCGCAGTTCGCGCGGGAATCAACGCGGTCGGCACCGGCACCGTGGCGCTGGTCGCGCGCGATATCGGTGCGGGCGATCGCGAGCACGCAGAAGATGTGCTCTCGCAATCCATGCTCTGGGGGGTGATCGTTTCGACCGCCATTGCCGTCCCCGTCATCGTCTTCGCGCCCCAGATCCTCGAAGTGTTCCGCATCAGGGGGCCGACTGCGGTACTGGGTGCGCGCTACCTGCAAATCACGATGCTTTCCGAACCCTTCACCGGCGTCTTCCTCATGGCCGCTTCGGCGCTGCGCGGCGCGGGTGACACTCGCACGCCGCTGTGGATCGGTGCCGTTATCGACGTGTTCGCAATCGGCGCCAACTACGTGCTGATTTTCGGCAAGCTCGGCTTGCCCGCCCTGGGCGTGGACGGCAGCGCCATCGCCACGCTCCTTGCCTTTGCCCTTTCAGCCGCCATCTTCGTTTGGGCGTTGCAGCTTAGAAGCTCCGCACTGCGCTACAAGTTCCACTGGCGTCAATTAATTCCGGACTACTCGCTGGGCGGACGCATCCTGCGCATCGGTTATCCCGCCGCGATCGAGCAACTCGTCATTCAGTTTGGATTTTTTGCTTACGTGGCCTTCATCGCGAGCTATGGAGAAAAAGCCATCGCGGCCTATTTCATCGGCGTGCGCATCCTGGCCCTATCCTTTCTCCCTGGCTTCGGTTTTCAGGCCGCCGCGGCCACCCTGGTTGGTCAGGGACTCGGCGCGGAACGCCCCGATTTCTCGCGCGATTCCGGGTGGGCCACAACTAAAATGTCGATCTACCTGATGAGCGGCCTCGGCGCACTCGTGATTATCTTCGCGCGCGAAATCTCGGGCGCCTTCATCGACGATCCGGCCGTGGTGGCGCTCTGCATCATCTTCATGTACGCGCTCGGCTCGGCGCAGCCCCTGATGGCGATCGACTGGACGCTCTCGGGCGCCTTGCGCGGCGCCGGAGACTCGCAATTTCCGCTGTTTGCTTCGGTCGCCGGATTTTTCGGTTTTCGCCTCGCTATAACGAGCATCATCGTCCACTACCGTGGCCCGCTTGCCTGGATCTGGTGGTCGATAATCATCGACTATCTGGTCCGCTCGGGGCTGAAATGCTGGCGCTTCCGCTCCGGTCGCTGGGCGGAGATTAAGGTCTGACGACTACCGATTTTGGTTCTGGTTCGATGCCATCGGACGATCCAAAGCCGCTCGAATCGATCGAAGGCGTCCTCGATCAAATCCTCTTCGTTTCCGATTCCACCGGCTACACCGTCGCGCGCCTCGACCTCGTCGATGACAACGAGATCCACCGGCCGGTCGCTATCGTTGGCGATCTTGCGGGGGTCGAGGTGGGCGCAGGTCTTAAGCTGTCGGGCCGCTTCGAGGTCCATCCCAAGTACGGCAATCAGTTCAAAGTGGTGTCGTTTGAGGTCGCGCGTCCGGCCGGCGTCCAGGCGATAGAGCGTTATCTCGCATCGGGCCAGATTCGCGGCGTCGGTCCGAAGCTTGCGCGCCGCATCGCCGACCGTTTCGGTGATCGTTTGAACGAGGTTCTCGAAAAAGAACCCCATCGCCTGCGCGAGGTTAGCGGACTGGGCAGACTCGTCATCGCACGCCTCACCGCCGCGTGGCAGGACGCATCGGGTCTGCGCGAACTCAGCGTCTTCCTGCGCGGTCATGGAATCTCAGCTCACCACGCGATGCGCATACACAAGGTCTTCGGACATGAGTCGCTGAAGATTATCCGCAACGATCCCTATCTGCTGGCGCGCACGATCACCGGAATCGGGTTTCGGACTGCCGACGCGGTCGCCGAGCAGGTCGGGCTCGCCCGCAATTCGATTGAACGCGCCCGGGCCGCGGTGCTGTACCTTCTGGAGCGGATGGCCGACGACGGCCATGTCTACGCTCCACTTGGCTACCTCGAAAATCGCTTCCGTTCCGCTCTCGACATGGATTCCGATCTCGCCGAGCAGGCGGTCGCCGAATTGAAGTCGACCTCAGAAGTCACCGTCGAACCAACTGGCGATGGCCCTGCGATCTATCTCAATCGACTACACAAAGCCGAGCTCAACGTCGCTCGCCGGATTCGCGGACTGACCGCAGGCCGCCCGATGGCGAAATCCGCGGTCGAACGCGCGGTCGCAAAAGCCGAACGGCTCACCGAGATCGAGCTCTCTTCCGAGCAGCGCGCGGCGCTGCGATGCGCCCTCGAAAGCAAGTTCACGGTGATCACAGGCGGACCCGGCACCGGTAAGACCACGCTTTTGCGGTCGCTGCTAGCCGCTCTCGATGACGCCGGCATCCGGGCGATCCTCGCCGCTCCCACCGGACGCGCAGCGCGTCGCCTGGCCGAGGCGACCGGCCGCGACGCGAAAACCATTCATCGCCTGCTCGAATTCTCGCCCGATCGCGGTGAATTCTTGCGCAACGAAAACTTTCCGCTTCGCAGCAACTTTCTGATCGTCGACGAAGCCTCGATGATGGATCTCGAACTCGCCTCCAGTCTGCTCTCGGCGCTGTTGCCGAGCTGCTCGCTGGTCCTTGTGGGCGATCGGGACCAACTTCCGTCGGTCGGTCCCGGCAGCGTGCTCAAGGATGTGATCGCTTCTGAGCTGGTCCCCGTAATTCAGCTAAAGGAAGTGTACCGGCAGGCGCGGCAGAGCCTGATCGTTGCCAACGCCCACAAGATCAACCGCGGCTGGATGCCCGAGACATCCGCCAGCGCCGAGGGCGACTTCTTCTTCATCGAACGCAACGCCCCAGAAGACGTGCTCGCCACGATCAAGCAGGTGGTCGTCGAACGTCTACCCGGCAAATTCGGCATCCGCGATCCCCGCGAGGTGCAGGTCATCACGCCGATGAATCGCGGACCGATCGGCGTCCATGTCCTCAACGAGGAATTGCAGCGGCTGCTCAACCCCTCCGGACGCGAACTGCGCCTGGGTGATCGCCGCTTGCGCGAAGGCGATCGGGTAATCCAGCTGCGCAACGACTACGACAAGCAGGTCTTCAACGGCGATATCGGAAGCGTGAACTCGATCGATTCAGCACGCGGACGTCTCGAAGCATCGTTCGACGAAAAGCGCGCGTCGTACGATTGGGGCGAGCTCGATGAACTCGCGCTCGCCTACGCGATCTCGGTTCACAAGAGTCAGGGCAGCCAGTATCCGGCGGTCGTTATGCCGCTGCACCAGACCCACTATCTGATGCTGCGGCGCAACCTGCTCTACACCGCCATCACTCGGGCCGAACGGGTCTGCGTGCTGATCGGCACCCGCCGGGCGCTGCAACAGGCGGTTCGTAACGAAGAAGAGCGCCGCCGCTTCAGCCGCTTGTCCGAACGCCTTCGCGTCGACTGAAGGGCCCCGACGCCCGAGCCATTGGCGGGCCTTTTCTGGGGCCGCCTAGTCTTCTCTGAGGATCGATGCGGGCCGTGAGCGGATGGTCTTCTTTCCCGCAGCTTTCGGCATCACCAGCTCCGGATCGCGCCAGAGCGCTATTCCGCCCAAGAGCCCCGCGTCGTTGCTTACGACCTTCACGTTCGCGGGCAACTGGATGTGGATAAACTTGGCGTTGCCGCCCCCGATGTACAGCCGATCAAAATTGAATGTCGCAGTGAGTTCCGCGATCGCTTTCTCCAAGCGGCGGTTCCATTTCTTCTTCCCCGCCTTTTCCAACGCTGCGCGCCCCAACAGGTCTTCGTAAGTATCCTTCTTGCGCGCCGGGTGATGCCCGAGTTGCACGTTTGGCACCAGATGTCCGTCGATAAACAGCGCAGAGCCGAAGCCGGTACCCAGCGTGATCACCATCTCCAGCCCCCGCCCTCGAATCGCGCCCAAACCTTGGATATCCGCGTCATTCGCAACCCGCGCCGGCCGCTTCAACTTTTCGCGCAGGGTCTGGGCAAGATTGAAGCCCTCGAACTCGGGCCCCAGGTTAAAGGCCGTAAACGTGATGCCTTTCTTCACCACCCCTGGGAATCCCGCCGAGATTCGGTCGAAGGCACCCTGCGATTTCGCCAGTTCCTCGATTATTGCGATGACGGAGTCGGGGGTTGCGGGATGCGGCGTCGGCAGCTTCGCCCGCTCCGTAACGGGCTCCCCTCCGGCGTTGAGCACCTCCACCTTGATTCCAGTGCCGCCGATATCCACCGCCAGCGTGTAGGGTCCGCCCTCGGCGGTCCGCTCCGCGAGGTTGCCGCCGGTCTCCGGCTGCTTGGCCGCGGTTGCCGCTTCAGGCGCGGGCACCGCCGCAGCTTCCTGGTTCGGGGTTGTACCGCTATCCGAGACGCCCATTGTGGTTGCTCCGTATTGCGACCTGGCGGACCGCCGATCATCCGATCATCGCGCCCGGCAATTTCAGACCAGCGAACCTAACACACTGTCGGTCGCTGATGTAAGGTAAGGAGCCGTCCCCTTCATTTCTTCGGATCGAAGTCCAAGGCGACAACCGTCGCCGCCGGATCAGCCTGCGCTTCGTCGATCCAAACGGTCAGCTCGCCGCTTGGATCGGGGTTCCTCATCAGGTCGACAATGGCGCATCGTTTGCTTAGGCGCAGTTCGCCGCCGCCGAGTCGCCAGGCCCGCTTCGCGCGATTTATTCTTACCTCCCGCACGCTCACCGACTCGTACGGTTTCGAAAGCAGGTGCAGGTACAGGCGATCGCCCCGCCGGGTGCTCGGTCCATAGAACTGATGCGCTTGGAGCCCAGGCAGGGTCCCGATAATGCTCTCTTGGTTGTGCACGAACCACTTTCCGATCGCTTCCAAACGCTCGGCCTGCTCCGCCGGAATCGTACCATCCCCGGTCGGACTGATGTTCAGCAAGAGGTTGCCGCCTTGGCCGGCGACTTCGCAGATCGTATGGATCAACCGCCGCGCCGATTTGTAATGGGTATCGGTCGGATTGTAGCCCCAGCTGTCGTTCATCGTCATGCAGGTTTCCCAAGCCCTGCTGGGCGGCCGCGGCGGGATGAATTGCTCCGGTGTGTCATAGTCGCCACAGCCCGGCAGCCGATCGTTGATCAGCAGTTCGGGCTGGATCTGCTTCATCATCTTGTGCAGCCGCGCCGAACGCCATTGCTCCGCCGTCCGCTCCCAACCTCCGTCGAACCACACCAGGTCGATCTTTCCGTAATTGGTCAGCAGCTCGCGGATCTGCTCAAACATGAAATCAATGAAGCGGACCCACTGGCCCTCGGTCGGCTGACGCCACTGTCCCCATTGGTAGGGCTTGTCGGCGTCTGCGAAGGCGGGGTAGTCCGGGTGATGCCAATCGATCAGCGAGTAGTATAGCCCTACCCGCAGCCCTTCGGAGCGGAACGCTTCGGTGAATTGCCCAACGATGTCTTTTCCATATGGTGAATGCTCGATCGAAAAGTTCGATTGGCGGGTGTGGAACATCGAGTAGCCGTCGTGATGCTTGGCGGTCAGCACCGCGTACTGAGCTCCCGCCCGCTTCGCCAGCCGCGCCCATTTGCCTGGATCGTAGTTGGTCGGATTAAAGGTTGCCGCCGTACTGTGGTATTCGTTCACGCTCACATTTCTTTGGTCAGGCAGCGCGAACACGCCGCCCACCATCGGCCACGACAGCTCGCAGCCGCGCTGGCTGCTGTGCCCCCAATGAATGAACAGTCCGAAGCGGGCCTGATCGAACCAGCTTGCCATCGCGCGATATTGCCCCTCCGGTTCACAAAACTCCATCCGCGCCCGTCGGCGACTTAAGCGCGGCTTGTAACAATGCCCGGTGGTTTGATCTTCCATCCCGTGCAAAAGTTTAGACATGCAGAAGATCGCCGGGGTCCTGATTCCCCTCTTCTCGCTCCGCGACGCCTCGGATTTCGGAATTGGCGAGATTCTTCATCTCCCCGCCATGGTCGATTTCGTTCTCGCGATGGACCACAGCGCGATCCAGCTTCTGCCACTGGGCGAAACCTCGATCGCCGAGGCCAGTCCCTACAGCGCCATGAGCGCTTTCTCGATCGATCCGCTATTCATCTCCGGGGCAGCCCTGCGCGGCGTCAGCGGCGCAATCCGCAACTCGCGCAAAATCGCCGGAACCGCACGCTTCGTCCCCCGCGATCGGGTGCGCTCGGCCAAGTCTCCCCTGCTGGAACTCGCCTGGAGCCGCTTTAAAGAACGCGGTTCGCGACGCCATCGCGACGGTTTCGAAGCCTTCCAAGCTGCGCATCGTGGATGGCTGCCGGACTACAGCCTTTTCCGCGCCCTCAAGGAGCGCTTCGGTTGGCGCTCATGGGAGGAGTGGCCCGAAGAGATTCGCCGCCGCCAAGCCGAGGCGCTCGCTTTAGCTCGCGTCGAAATGGCTGACCGAATCGGCATGTATTCCTACTTCCAGTTTCTGGCCTTTCACCAGTGGCTTGAGGCGCGGGTGTATGCCGAGGAACGCGGCGTCCTGCTCGGCGGCGACTTGGCCTTCTCGCCTGCCCTCGATTCCGCCGATGTATGGGCCAACCAGCACATCTTTCGCCTCGATCGATTCGTCGGCGCTCCGCCCGACGCTTTCAATGCGTTTGGCCAAAGGTGGGGTCTGCCGATGCCCGACTGGACCAAAATGCGCGAGGACGACTTCGCTTGGTGGCGGATGCGCATCCGCCA
>DASXNP010000248.1:0-13471 GCA_036494985.1 Binataceae bacterium (SeqCode) | reverse complement strand
GACTCCACCCCGGCCATCGATTCGAGCTGCTGAAGTTGCGGTTTGCCGCGCTCGTCTCCAACACAAGCGACCACCGATCGCTCAACGCCCCGAATCACATGCGGGCGGAAACCGAGCTCTTCGACGCGTTTTACCACGGTCTGAAGTTCAGGCTCGGTGGCATGTGCTTTCATTACGACGATCACGGTTGGTCACCCTCGGCTTAGGTAGCTTCTGTACTCAGGCAAGCCTCTTATACTAACTTGAAGGTCCGAGCCGTTACGAGATGGCCGCTCAGAGCGGCCGATTGAGCGTACTCTGATGAATCAAGCTGCCGACAGCATCCCTTCAACTCCCCTAGCCCGGCCGACACGGCCTCTGCGCCTGCTTCATACTTCCGACGTCCATCTCGAAACCGATACCTTCGGCGCTGGGCCGTCCGGCGAACAGCTTCGAGCCCGAGTTCGCAAGGCCTTCAGCGACGTCATCACGATCGCCAATCAACGGCGCTCGGATCTCCTTCTGATCGTCGGTGACCTTTTCGATTCCAGCCGGGTCAGCGACCTGGCGCTCGCGTTCGCGTTCGATCAGATCGGAATCGCTCGGATGCCGGTCCTGCTGATACCGGGCAATCACGACGCACACGACGAGCGCTCGATCTATGCGGCGCTCGCGCCTGGCTCACTTCCGCCGAACCTGCACCTGATCCTCGATCCCGCCGGGCGGGTGATCGACTTTCCCAATCTGCAGACGCGCGTGTGGGGCAGGGCGCTGGTCGAGCATAGTCCCGAGTACCGCCCGCTGTCGGGGATCCCAGAGCCGGCCGACGGCTGCTGGAACATCGCGATGGCGCACGGCTATTTTACCGATGACCTCGAGTTCCCACGATCGTCCAAGATCACTCGTGATGAGATCGAGTCGAGCGGATACGATTACATCGCGTTGGGCCACGTGCACCTCTACGGCGACGTTTCGCAGGGCGCAACCAGAGCGCTCTATTGCGGCACACCCGCACCGCTTTATGCCGGCGATGAGGCCGGCTTCGTGGCGGAGGTATCCTGCTTGCCAGACGGCGGAGTCAGCGTCGAGCGGGTCGCGGTGCAGTCCTAAGCTTCGCTTTCGGCGACCGTGGGAGGGGGCGCGATGCTGCTTGTGCGCAGGCAGCCAGTAGAACCTCCCGGCCTTCCGATGCAGGGGGTACCGTGCATCGACCAAAGAAAATCTCCCTTCGCAGGAGTAGGCTCCACCGTCGGCAGGTGCCCGCTTCGGCGGCAGCGGGACTTGGCAGGGAGCTAGCGAGTCGACGGTCGACCTGCGATGCTGGCGGCGGCTGAAAAACTACTTGCCGCGCTGACGTTTTTCGATCCCGCTTGTCCCGACCGGAGTTCGAGCCGAACCTGAACGGATCGCCCGCACCCGGAGTCCTCCGTGACGACCACGGTTGGCCGCGGCGCGCGCCGTTTCTGATCGTCATCAAGCCGTCCACACGAAGCGCAAAGCGCGCCAGCTCCCCGCTCGGCCCCGAAACCGCCTAGTTGGCTATCTCCAGAGTCTGAAGACAGATTCGAGGGGCGCGCGCAATCACGAATCGGGCTGTTTGTAGTCGCAAGACGCCTAGAATCGCCGCGCGTTGGAGCCCTGCGAAGTTGCGCTAGTATTATGCCAGTGGTCTGCGCTTGATGGATGCATCACTCGCGATTTATCCGACCGCCCGCAAAGTGGAGCAGGTGTTGAAGGAGCAAAGTCGGGCGACGGTGCGCCTGGGGCATCGGATCCTTACCTTTCCGCAGCTGATCAGTCATTTGGCAAACGAACTCCCGGGCCGATCAGCCGTGATCAGTCCGGTTGGCGAACGGGTCGCGCTCGGCGAAGCGCTTGGCAGGATCGAACCGCGCAACTCGGTTCATCCGAGCACCGGACTGGTCTCCCATCTGCTCAGGCTAATCAGAGAACTGAAATCGTCGGCGCTCACCCAGGAAGATTTCCACCGCGCGGTTAGCAACCTCCCCGACCCGCCCGCCGGAGTGATCCTGCTTGAAGGCGCGTGGTCGAAATACGAAGGGATCTTGCGCGACGCCCGCGCAATCGATTCACACGATCTTGAGCGGCAGGTGCTCGACTTCCTGCTGCTTTGCGAATCGCACTCGCGTCCTCCCCGGTTTCTCTCTGGAGTGCGCAAGCTTTTGATCGCGGAGATCTACGATTTCAGCCTACTGGAGTTCATGATCGCGGCCTCGTTGATTCGGTTGGTTGGCGATGCCGAGTTGAGAATCCAGGCCGATTCAAAATCGATCAACGCAACGCGCTTCGCCGAGCTGACCTGGAATCGTTTCGTTGACAACGAGTCGATCGCCGACAAGATACTCCCCGAATTCATAAGAAGAGAAGGGCGGACGGGTCGCCTAGGATTGGTCGTGCGGGAACTCTTTGAAGACCGGGGCGCTTTGGAAGGTGGGCTTGAAGAGAATGTCGAGGTCATCGAAGCCGCGGATGCTAAAGCCGAGATCGAAGCGGTTGCTAGAGCGATCAGATGCAATCAGGAGCGTCCGGCAGCTGACCGAATCGAACTCCAACGGATCGCAATACTGGCGCGCGACCTGACCCTCCATCGCGACTTGATCGAAGGCGTGAGCCGTGCGTATCGAATTCCGATCCACCTTGAGAACCTCCCTCCTGCGGCTAACTCACCCGCGGTACAAGCCATTAGGCGCCTGCTCTCGGTGCCAATCGACGGATACCGAAGCGCGGACATCGACGACCTGCTGGTCTCGACCAGCTGGTTTCCACAGGCCCGCGCTCTTCGCGAAGTCATCTCCGCAAGCGGCTACCTCAACGCCGCCACCGGAGAGCTGAACGCCTGTCTAGCCGAGTACGTTGAGAATCTTCAGCTCCAGCTCGAAGAGGCCGAAAAGAACACCGACGAAAGCACCGCGAGCCGCGCACGCTGGAAACTAACACGTGGCACGCGCGCTCAAGCGCCGCTGGCCCAGATGATGGCGAAGCTCTGCGCTTTGGACCGCGAGGATTCGCTGGGCGGTCATTTGGCGCGGTTGGAAGCGATAACCCTCTCGCATGCGACCGAGCCTTCGTCGCCAAAGCATCCCGGAAGCGGCAGTCACGACCTCGAATGGGCGCGATCAATGGGACAGGTTTTAAGGAGTCTGGACGAATTGCGCACCGCAGCGCGCCTGTTTCGCGCTCTCCCTCGCCAAAGTTTGCGTGACTTTAGAAGGCTGGTTCTCGAAGCCTTTGCGGAGGACGACCGAAGTCATACGGGTGACCCTTCGCGCGGAGCAGTCTCGGTCATGGCGGTCGAAGATGCACGCGGGCTTGACTTCGACCTGACCTTCATCGTCGGCCTCCACGACGGCGCTTTCCCGGTGCATCACGGGGACGATCCGATTCTTCCCGATCGGGTTCGGATTCAACTCAACAGCCTGTTGTCGTCTGCGCTGCGCGAGCGATTCGGCAGTTCCACGCCTTTTACTCGAATCTTAAGAACCAGCAACGAGCATAACAGCAAGGATCGATTCCTGTTCTTTCTCGCGGTTTCGACGGCTACTCGCCAGTTGAAGTTGTCCTGCGCATCCGCCGACGAGAAAGGGAATCCGCTGACCCCTTCGCCGTTTCTCGACGAAGTAAAAGCGCTGATCGGCGGCGCAAACGTCCGCCGGGTCGCTTCACCGCAGGTTTCGACCGCGGCGGCGGAGTGCTTCACTCAAAGGGAGTTCTTGATCCACTCCAGCGTCAGCGGAGCTTTCGATTCGCCGACCGTCGCTGCGCTAGTTCCCCCGGCTCAGGTCGAATCGATCTTGCGCCGAATCGAGATTGAGCGGCATCGCCGAGACTATTTCGCAATACCAGCGAGAGAAGAAAGCGACGATGGCTCGGCGGTTTCGCGCAAGTCGGCCAACGAATTCGATGGGTTAATCGGCTCATCCGAGAAGCTGGCTGCGCGGCTTACTGGAACCGGATCAGCCGGACGGTCCTGGAGCGCCGGTTCACTCAGTGAGTTGGCGTCTTGCGGATTCAAGTTTTTCGCCCACCGAGTGCTGCGGCTGAGCCAGCTTGAGCAACGCGGTCATGAAATGGACGCGACGGAGCGCGGCAGCTTGATTCACGACGTCTTGCGGGAATTGTTGGAACGTGTTCGCGACTTTTCGGATTTGAAAGCCGCGACCGCGGCCGCTCGGGAGGTGTTGGCGGAATACCGTCGCGAACGAGCACCGCGCCTAGCCGATCAATCGTTCGGCGAGATTCTTTGGCGCGAGATCGAACGGACCGTGCTCGAGATTGTAGAATTCGAATACAGCTCCAGTTTGCAAGGATCGGGTGCTGCTCGCGAGCTCCTGCTGGAGGAACCGTTCTCGATACGTCTTGATCCGATGCGCTCGGAAATCGAGGCCTTTCCGAACGGGCTCATGCTTCAGGGCAGAATGGACCGGCTTGAAATTGAACGCCTTGGCGGCCTGATAACCCGGCTTCGAGTCCTCGACTATAAGAATTCAAGATCTGACAGGTACGACGATCTCCTGAAGAACCAATTCGCAAAGACCGAGTTCCAACTGCCCCTCTACCTTATGGCCGCGCTCGAGCGAACTGGCGGGCAATTGAGCGAAGCCGCACAAATTGCCGCGGGTTACCTGGTCTTGAAGCGCCATCGCAACAAGCTCGTAACCCGCGCCGTTGACCGGCAAGAAATCGAGATTGATCCAACCTTACGAGCCTCGCCGGCGGCAGATGGTCACGAATCGGCAGCCGACCGGATCTTCCAGGTCGTCGCATCAGCGGCGCAGGGGCACTTCGAAGTTGATCCGCTCAGGTGCGATAGGTTCTGCGTCTATCGCGCGGCTTGCCGCTACAGGCGGCCGGAAGATCTGCCCGAGTGAGCGTCGTCGAGTTGAGCGCTGAGCAGCGCCGAGCAGTCCTCGCTCCCGGGCATCTGCAAGTTCGTGCCAGCGCCGGTTCGGGAAAGACCGAGGTGCTCGCGAGGCGTTTCGTGGCGTTGGTTGCTGGCGATGTCGCAGGATTGGCACCGGTGATGCCCGATCGGATCGCCGCGGTGACCTTTACGAAAAAGGCGGCTTTCGACATGAAGTGCCGTATCGGTCGGGTCTTCGATGCCCGCCTCCAAGCGGCCCGTGAAGACGCCGCCTGCGAGCGCACGCTGCTGGACCATCTGATCAAGGCCAGACGACGTCTCCCGCTGGCAAGAGTCTCGACCATTCATTCCTTTTGCGCACGCATGCTGCGCGAGAATCCACTCGAGGCCAGACTCGATCCTGATTTCGAGGTGCTCGAGGAATACGAGAGTAGAACGCTCACCGAACGATGCTGCGAAGAACTACTCCTGGAAGCGCTGCGTAATCGAAATCCCGCTGCAATCCGGCTGATTGAGGCACGCGGCCTGCACGGGCACGAGCTTCGGCCCGGTGCGGTGCCGTTGTTGGTCAAACTGCTAAACGAACTCCACCGGCTTGGCAAGGATTGCGACTGGCTCGAGACCACCACCCGCCTTATCGGCGAAGAACTCGAACTCGACGCGCACTCTTTCATTTGCGAGAAAAGCAAGCTGATCAGCTTGGTGGAGACGATCGCGAATACGAAAGTATCCGCCAAGAGTGCCGACAGCGCCGCCAAGCTCGCCGAGCTATCGGCCGCGTGGAAGGACTGGCTCAGGGCCTCGCTCGAACGGTCCACGAGAGACAGCTCGCCCGAGCTGCTCGCGGTATGGGGGAGGCTTTGTGAGTTGCTGCCCAGTGGGCGGTCTGGTGCGCTCAATGAAAACGTGGTGCGGCTTCGAGAACTCGTAGGTCTCAACAAAAGCGGGATCGGCTTGACCGGCAGTCTGGTCGGACTGTACGGCGCCTATCGCGCCAGGGGCCACGCGCTAGCAGTCGCACAGCTCCTCCAAGCCATTGCTTCTGGAATTAGCGGGCGGAAAAAAATCGAAAACGTAGTGACGCTCGATGAGATTCTGGCTTTGACGCTCGGTCTACTACGATCGCACCCGGACGTTGCCCGGCGCTACCGCGCCGATCTCGACGCTTTGCTGGTCGACGAGTTTCAAGACACCGATCGAATTCAAGACGCGATCGTGGCCGCGCTGACCGAAGGCGGCCTTGGCAACGATCACTCGATCCAACTCTTCATCGTTGGCGACGAGAAGCAGTCGATCTACGGATTTCGCGGCGCGGACGTCACCGTTTTCAACCGCGCGCGCGAGCCCAAATGCGAGACTCTCACCCTCAACGAAAACCGTCGCTCGGTTCCTAATCTGATCAGATTCGCCAATCTGGTGTGCGAATCGATTATGGGTCCAGCAGATGAGCGCGATGAGGACTTCAACACCACTTGGAACAAAAGCCATGAGTTACGGCCGATTCGTATTTCGATCGACGAACCATCAGTGGAGCTGATGCTCTCGGGCGCCGCGGGCGCAGGCAAGTCCGCAAGGCGGATCGTCGAAGCAAACGCGATCGCGACCCGTTGCAGCAGGCTGATTGAAGATGGGGCTTCGACGATTGAGACCCCCAGCGGTCAATGCCGTCCGATCCTTTACTCCGATATCGCGATCGTTATGCGTTCGATGGTCGATGTTGGGATCTATCAGCGGGCGTTGGCTGCTGCCGGGGTGCCAAATTACGTGGTCAAGGGACGGGGATTTTTCGACTCGCAGGAGATTCGCGACGTCATCAGTCTACTCGAAGCGGTGGACGACTCCGACAATACGATCGCCCTCGCGGCCGCCCTCCGATCGCCACTCTTTGGCCTCTCCGACCGTTGCCTGTTCGCTCTCGTCGCGCCGAAGTCCTCCGGGGAGGTCCGCGACCTTGGCACACTGTTCGCCGACGAGTCGAACCAGTTCGATTGGCTCGGGTCCGAACGCGACACGGCTTTACGGGCGCTGAGTACGCTGCGCGAATTGCGCGACCTCAGAGGGCGCGTCTCGTTGGTGGAAGTCCTTGAACGCGTCCTCGACCTCACCAATTTCGAAGTCGTGCTCGCCGGGCAAACCGCCGGGCGGCAGATGGTCGCCAATTTACGCAAACTAATCGAGATTGCCCGCGAATTCGACCGGCGGGGCTATTTTGGGTTTCGCGATTTCGTCCGCCACCTTGGCTCGCTCGTCACGACCGAACCGCTCGAGCCCCAAGCCCAAATCCTCGGCGAGGCAGAAAATGTAGTTCGGCTAATGACCATCCATCAAGCCAAAGGGCTGGAGTTTCCGGTGGTTTTCCTACCGGATATTGGGCGGCAGACACCGAATGCCGAAAACGACTACCTGATTTCAGACCAGCGCGGACTGCTGCTTCGCGACACCGTGGGCAGCGGCCAGTTGGAAATTCCCAACCACCTTCTGGCGGAAGAAATCGCGCGCCGCAAGCGGCGCGGCCAGGCCGAGGCCGCGCGGCTGTTGTACGTGGCGATCACGCGCGCTCGTGATTGGCTGGTCGTAAGCGATCTCGCAGAGAAGGGCGGTTGGGCAAAACAGCTCAGAAAGATCGTCCATGCGAAGGTGCTCGACAACTTTATTGCGGGCGGTTTTGAGACGCAGCAAGTTACTTGCGGCGCGGCGCGCCTTCTCTTGCGCCGCATAGAATCGCCCACCGCTCAACGGCCCGTGGCCACCACAGCCGATGCCCGTCACGCTGTCGAACCCGGGGCTGTGCTGGCGCGCCGTCTCTCTTACGGTCAGGTTGCGCCAAGCGAACTGGTGATTAGTCCAACCGCGCTCGCCGAGTTTGCGGCTTGCCCTCGTCGGTACCGCTGGCGCTATCAACTAAACATTCCGACGGGAGTCGAAGCTGGGTCCCCGGCAGGTTCCCGGCCCGACCCAAGCCAAAGCGTCATCGCCGGTGCGGTGGCGCATTCGATTCTCGAGCGAATCGATCTTAAGGCAGGTACCTCGGACCTCGAGAGTCAAGTCGACGAGCTCCTAAAGGACCAGGGGTTAGTTGCTGACCTGAGGCCGCGAGAAGTGCTCTCAATCCGCAGGGATCTTGCTGCGTATCTTAAGCTTCGCGATCCCGCCGAGCGCGCAATCGGAAACGAGCTGCCATTCTTTATTCGTCTGAGCGACCCTATTTTAACCCTCTATCTGCGCGGGCAGATCGACGCGTTGGTTTCTACGAACTCCGGCCCGCGCGTGCGCGATTACAAGTATTCCGCATATCGCGCCGAAAAGCTGAGTACCTACAAACTGCAGCTGGAGTGTTACGCGCTCGCCGCATCCCAAGCGCTCGCAGCCGACGTCACCTGTGAACTGGTTTTCCTGAAGAATCAAACCCGGGTCGTGCCGATCGAGGTGGGGTCGAAAGCTTACCTCGAGGAACACTTGCTCGCCGTCGGGCACGAGCTTGCCGCCGCGATCCAAAGAGACAAGTTTGAGAAAAAGCCCGACAGCCGGAAGCGATGCTGTCAGATTGGCTGCGGCTACGTCTCGAGATGCTGGCAGGGTGGGGATCGTTCTGACACCGGCGGAGGATCTCCTTGGTGATTGCCCCTGGCCACGGACCATAACGCGGTCGTAGCCGCTTTGCTCAACCGATGCCTGTGATCGTCTATGCCCAGTCCGAGCGGTGGCGCTCGTTGGGCGATCGGGTCGATGACCTGATCGCCAGCGAGCACTTCCGAGCGGTGAAAAACCAAGGCCGCACGCTGGCCGGCTTTTGCCAGAGCGAGGGTTGCCGGTTCTTTCTTAAGCGTTTCGAAGGAGGCTCATGGATTGAGGGGCTGGTTCAGCGCGCGCGAGGATCGCGTGCGGCGCGGTCGCTGATCAACGCACGACTTCTTGGGCGCGAGGGTTTCCTTTGTCCGGAAATTTACGCTGTGTGCGATCGAATCGAAGCCGCCTCGGTTCGTGCCAGCTATCTGCTGACCGCGGCCCTGGCCGACGCAATGACGCTCAGCCGCTTCATCGACCGCCGCCTTGATCGCAAACGGCGTGAACCGGGTTGGCGCCGACGCGTGCTGGGAGCGGTCGCACGGGAAGTGAAGCGGCTACACGACGCGGGCATTGCGAGCGCGGATCTGCAGGAGACCAATTTGATGCTCGAAGAGTCCGAGCAGGGGCTAAGGGTCTACTTTGTGGATCTCGATGGGTTTCGGTTAAGCGCGAAGTCGCGATGGAGGGATCGTGCGCGCAACCTGGTGCAGCTCGATCGGAGCGTGGGTCGGTTTGGCACCCGCGCCGAGCGGCTGCGATTTTTGTATACGTATCTTGACGAGCGTCCGGATCGAATTCGGCGTCACGAAATTGTGCGTGGCCTGCTCGAATCTCGCCGTCGCAAA
Organism: Binataceae bacterium (SeqCode); assembly: GCA_036494985.1. GTDB lineage: Bacteria > Desulfobacterota > Binatia > Binatales > Binataceae > DASXNP01. The sequence continues at coordinate 4,198 of DASXNP010000248.1, read as the reverse complement.
GACGCCGAGTATTTCCGCCGCCGGGCTTTGCGCGACGGCCCGATGCCGCGCGGCTCAATTCCGGAACAAAGTTCGCGCTCGGATGAGACCTGAGATAGTCTTTGGCGCGGGCAGGCTCCTTTTGCGTGCGGGCCGCTTCCGATGGCAATCTCGATTCTTAGACGCGAGTACGACCACCACACCGAGCAGGTCCACGCACCGGGCGGCGCCATCATTCGCGACCTGATGCTGGGCTTGAACGATGGGATGGTGGCTTCTTTCGCCGTCACTTCGGGACTGGGCGGAGCCTTTAATTCTCAAAGCGTCATAGTGATGGCCGGCTTGGCGGAAACCCTGGGCGGGACCGTCTCTATGGGCTTGGCAGCGTTCATCTCGGCGCGCTCCCAGGTCGAGTTTTTCAAAAGCGAGATCGAGCGCGAGGGCGTCGAGATAGAAAGATGGCCGGAGCGCGAACGCGAAGAAGTCCGCTCCATCTACCGCACCAAAGGGTTTACCGGTGACTTGCTTGACCAAATCGTGTCCCACATCACCGCCGACCCCGAGCGTTGGCGTAAGGTCATGATGAGCGATGAGCTGGGATTCAGTGGTGACTTCGATTCTCCCCTGAAGTCGGCGGCGGTGGTCGGATCCTCATATTTGGTCGGCGCGATCATTCCGGTGCTCCCGTATTTCTTCCTGCCGCCGGCACGCGGAATTTTCGCTTCGGCGCTCATTGCGGTGATGGCGCTCTTCATCGTCGGAGCGCTGAAGACCCTGATCACCTCCCGCTCCTGGTGGCGCAGCGGGCTCGAAAGCATGATGACCGGAATCGCCGCCGCCTCTGTGACATTCAGTGCGGGCCGTTGGTTCGCTGCGCGCTGACGATGGCCTCGCGCGATCTGCTTTCGCTGTCGCTTCAGGATCCCCATAAGATTTCGCGTGAGCCGCTCGCCGCGATGCTTCGGGAAATGAGCGACTTCAATCCCGGGGCCACCCTGGACGTGGGCGCCGGCGAGCTCGGCTACCGCGAACTATTCCAAACGCGGAGTACCTCGTTCGTTTCGGTCGATCTCGACAGTGCGCTGCGTCCTACGATCGCCGGTTCTGCGCTCGCCCTGCCGCTTCGCTCCCAGATCTTCGATACCCTGCTTAGCACCCAGACCCTCGAACATCTGCCCCATCCCGTGAGGGCGCTGGAAGAATTTCACCGAGTGCTGCGGGCCAACGGGCGGCTGTTGCTCAGCGCTCCGCAAAGCTGGCCGATGCACATGGTGCCGCACGACTACTACCGCTATACCCGCTACGGCCTGGAATGGATGCTTGCGCAAACCGGGTTTTCAATTGAGCGGATCGAGCCGTGCGGCGGCGCCATCGCGACCGTGGGACAATACCTTGCGCTCGGCATTTTCCATCTCGGAGCCACCGCCCATCACAGTCGTACACGGCATTTGTGGCGCAGGCGGATCGGTCCATGGGTAAACCGGATTACGCTGTGGCTGGACCGGCGCTACCCCATCCTGGATGGCAACGTTCTCAACTGGGTCGTGCTGGCGCGGCGAGCTTGAATCAGGCCGTTGCCTTGCGGGCATACAATTCCAGACCATAGCTGAACTGCAGAAGGTCTTTGCGACTGCGCTGGTAGCGCTTGATTAACTTTCCAAGCACACCGCCCGGTCTAAGCTGTTTCCCGCGCCTGAACAGCCGCAGCGGCGGATCGAGCCAACCGGGTAGAGGAACATCGTTCACGTTCAAGACGCCGCTCAGCTCTAGTATTTCAAATCCGGCCTTGACCACACACGAGCGCAGCGTGTCGGGCGCGAAGTAGCTGACGTGGGCGGGTGGTGTGAACCATTCATGACCAAACGGATCACGCGCAGCCGCGGGACTGGCGAAATTAGGAGTGCTTAGCGCGAGTAGTCCGTTGGAGGCCAGCCCCCTGGTCACTTCGCCAAGCACCGCGAGTGGATCTTGCAAATGCTCGAGCACCTCAAACATCACGACGCAGTCAAAGGTTGCTTCACGTGCTAAAGCGGCCGCGAGCGATTCATAGATCGGCGCCGAAGTCGCCGCCGCCGCCCGCTGGCGCATCATCTCGGAAACTTCGACCCCCGCCACTACCCACCCCGTATCCCGCGCGGCCTTGATGAAATTTCCGGCTGCGCATCCGATCTCAAGCATTCGGCCGGCCATGCACAGCTCGTTGGTTCGCGCGAGGCGGGCTAGATAGAGGTGCTCCGATTGGGTCCATTCCGAGTCGTAATTTTGATAGCCGTAGTCGTGGCCGCCCGTCCAATATGAGTCGTCGCGATAGACCTCGACGAGGTTTGTTCCCTCGGGCAGCCGCGCGAACATGAAACTGCAGGCGACACATCGCAAAATCGAGAAACCATTGTGCTCCATGAAATGTTCGGCGACTCCGCCGCAAAGCTTGCAGGGGGGTTGCGAATTCAAGCCCGCTCAACTCGTCGCGGCATTCGCATTCGTGCAGCCTACGAACACTTCAACGTATCGTTCGGCGCAAGCGGTCCAGGTGTAGTCGGCGATGGCAAGCTCACGCCCGCGCTCACCCATCCGCTTGCGCGCCGCCGGGTCGCGAAGCAACCTCGCCATGGCCTCCGCGAACCCATTTAGGTTCTCTTCCTCGACCAGATAGCCGTTGACCTCATCTTTGATGACCTCCCGGGCGCCTCCGGTGTTGGTCGCTACCACCGAGATGCCGGCGCCGAAGGCCTCGAAGTAAACCACCGGCATGCACTCTCCCGGCCTGCTCGGCAGGGCGAAGAACAACGCACCCCGATAAAGCCCGCGCAGCTGGTCACGGTTGCGATTTCCAAGCATTTGCACACGGTGGGCGATGCTTAGCGCGCGGATAAGTTCGTCGATCCGAGCGCGATCCGGTCCTTCGCCGGCGATCAGCAAATCAACCTCCGGGAATTCACTGCCGATCAGGGCGAACGCTTTGATCAGCACGTCGACCGCCTTGTGCTGCAAATCGAGCCGACAAGCGCAGATGATGTACGGCCGCGAACGTGCGTGCGGCCGTGCTGCCCAAGCCGCCCTTGCGTCCACTCCGCCGATTGCTACCCGGGCGTTTTGCGCTTGCGCCAGCAAGCCGCCGAAGTAATCGCGGGTCGCGCTCGAGCCGGCTACAAAAGCGGCGGCTGATGAGAGCGCGCGCAAGCCGCGCAGCCCAAGGCGGCCACTTCCGCGCGGATCGGACACGTGAAAACTCTGCACCAGCGCCACGCCGGCGTGCCTGCAGACCTCCACGACGGTCGGATACCGATCCCACAACAGGAGTTGGCTGTTTACCACGTCCGGTCGCCAGCTTGCGACGAGGCGAGCTAATTCTCCCCTGCGAGCGTCAACTGGAACTCGAAGCAGGCGTTCGAGATGGCGTGGCGAAAACGGTTTGCGCGATGGAATGCGCAGGAAGGCGCACTCGACCTCGGCGCGTGGGAGGCGCCTGCGGCTTTCGATGAGGGGTTCCCGGTCCAGGGTGGATGCGACGCTTGCGGCGTGTCCCAGCGTGATGAACTCGGCGGCGAGATTGTCGACAATCTCGGCGATTCCCCCGACGGCGTTGTAACCCTCGACCAACAGCAAAATTCGCAACTATAAGCCCTCGCTCATGAACTCGCGTGCAAACATGACGCGTAGAGTTCAGCGTACTGCTCGCTGAAGCGGGGCCAGCCGTAGCACCGGGCCGCAATTCTCCGGCCGGTATCTCCCATCGCGACCGCCCGGCCGCGATCCTTGATGAGAGTCGAGATTGCCGACGAAAGCTCGTCCGGTTGGTTGTGTTCGACCAGCAAGCCGGTGACGCCCTCTTTAACAATCTCAGGCGTTCCACCGCTGCGTGTCCCGACCACGGCAAGACCTGACGCCATCGCTTCGAGGAAGGTCAAGCCCAACCCTTCAGGCATTCGGCTTGGCATGGCAAAGAGCAGCGCGCCCTTGTACAAGCGCCATAACTCCGCGCGTGACACGATACCCAGAAACTTGACCCGCTCGGCCAGCGCGAAGGACTTTGCCAACTCCTCAAGCAGGGAGCGATCGGGGCCGTCGCCGGAGATCAGCAGGTCGACGTTTTGATGCTCGCGGGCGACCAGCGCAAATCCGGAAATCAGCGAGTCGAGAGCTTTGTGTCGAAGATCGAGGCGCGCAGCGCACAAAACGTACGGGCGCAAATGATTGCGCGCTTGGGCAGCCCCTGCGG
>DASXNP010000247.1:0-14078 GCA_036494985.1 Binataceae bacterium (SeqCode) | reverse complement strand
TCTTCGGACGTGAAGCCCGGGTCACGGGGAAGCTTCCAAAGAGTTGCGCGCGAGATTTGCTGGGAGATTTGCTATGTTCCCGCTGAAATGGCGCTAGGGTGGCAAGATGGAAAAGTCTGATTTCTACCGCGAGGCCCGCAGGGATCTGACCGGACCGCTCTCGGGTGTGCGCGTCCTCGAAGCGACTACCAGCTGGGCCGGACCGATGTGCGCCTGCATACTGGCCGACCTTGGGGCAGACGTAATCAAAGTCGAAGAGCCGTCGGGCGAAGTCGGCCGCTTTATTCAGCCTTTTCTGCCTGGTACCGAGCCACCGCTGTCGTTCCTTCATGCGACCGTCAATCGCAACAAACGCAGCGTCACTCTCGATCTTCGCAAGCCCGAGGGCGGCGACCTCTTTCTTAAGCTCGCGCGGCGCAGCGACATCGTGGTCGAAAATTTCCGCCCCGGGACGCTCGAAAAATGGGGTGTGGGCTACCGCGCGGTCCGCGCCGTGAAGCCCGACATCGTTTACGTCTCAGTCAGCGGCTATGGCCAGTTCGGCCCCAATTCGAATCGCGTCGGCTACGATCAGCTGGCGCAGGCGGCTAGCGGCTTCATCTCCCTCAATGGCGAAGCCGAAGGTTATCCGGTCAAGGCCCCGACCTTCTTGTGCGATGATCTTGCCGGACTCCACGGCGCCATCGGTGCGCTAGCCGCCTTGCGTCATCGTGATCGGACCGGCGAGGGCCAGCACGTTGACGCCGCGTTGCTCGATGCGATGCTTTTTCAATCCAACGGTTATCTGACGCAGGGCGCGCTCGGCCTTGGTCCGAAGCGGATGGGCAACCAAGTCGCCTTCGCGGTACCTGCCGACGTCTACGCCTGCCGGGACGGGCAAATCTATCTTGGAGTGTTGCTCGACGCCCACTGGAAGGTGCTCGCACGAATCATCGGTCGCCCCGAGCTTGGCGAGCACCGCGAATACGCAAAGCGCGAGGCGCGCGTCCTAAATCGCGATCGCGTCAACCGACTGGTGCGCGATTGGCTCGCCGATCGTCGGGTCGACGATGTTCTCGAAATGATGGCCGAAGCCGCGATACCCGCCGCCCCGGTCCACACCTACGCGCAGGCGGCGCGCGATCGACACGTCCTTGAGCGCGACATGTTGCAACACGTGCGTAACGCCGACCACTCGACCCAACCGATCACGGGACCAGCCGCGAAATTCTCCCGAACCCCAACCAAGGTTCGCGCCGCCGCGCCGGGTCTCGGCGCACACAATGAGGAGGTGCTGGACGAGTTAGAGATCGATCGATCGGTTCGCAAGCGGCTGCGCGAAACTAAGGTTATCTAGCCCTGCTCACTACTGCGCTATCCGTTTGCTAAGCCCGGCCCAGTAGCGATCCTTGACCAGCCGCTTGTAGAGCTTGCCGGTCGGATGGCGCGGCAAATCGGGATCGAAATCGATCGTCCGGGGACATTTAATCGCCGACAGATGCTCGCGGCAGAACGCGATCAGCTCGGCGGCCAAATCCGGCCCCGCCAGTTTCATATCGAAAGGTTGCACCACCGCCTTGACCTCTTCGCCGAAGTCCTCGTTCGGCACGCCGAATACCGCGACGTCTTGAACCTTCGGATGCGTGAGCAACAGGTTTTCGGCTTCCTGCGGGTAGATGTTTACGCCGCCGCTGATAATCATGTCTGCCTTACGATCGGTCAGATAGAGAAAACCGTCCGCATCGAGATAGCCGATATCGCCCAGCGTCGACCATCCCTGCCTCGACCGTGAACTCGCCGTCTTGGCTGCGTCGTTGTGGTATTCGAAGGGTGCGCCGCCCTCGAAATAGATCGTACCGGCTTCGCCCGTCGCTAGCTCGTGACCGTCGTCACCCAGGATGTGAATCGCGCCGAGCAGCGGTTTGCCAACCGATCCCTTGTGACCCATCCACTCCTGGCTGTTGATCGCTACGAAGCCGTTGCCCTCGGTGCCCGCGTAGTACTCGTAAATCATGGGGCCCCACCAGGCGATCATCTGCTCCTTTACGGCGATCGGGCAGGGCGCGGCCGCATGGATCACAACTTTCAGACTCGATAGGTCGTGGCGCCGGCGCACCTCTTCCGGCAGCTTGAGCATCCGCCCGAACATCGTCGGAACCATTTGCGTATGGGTCACGCGATACTTGTCGATCAACAGCAGCGCTTCCTGCGCGTCGAAATGCTCCATCACGACGACCGTGCCGCCGATGCGATGAATGGCCATCGTGAATTGCAGCGGCGCGGAATGGTAAAGCGGGGCGGGCGACAGATAGATGGTGTCAGGGGTCGCATTGTACAGTCCGGCCATCAGCAAGGTGACGCCGCTCGGCGTGCCGAAGCTCCGGCCCGCCAGCGGATGCTTCACGCCCTTTGGCTTGCCGGTGGTCCCAGACGAATACAGCATCGGCGTGCCTTCGGTTTCATCCGCAATCGGGGTAGCCGGATGTTTCGCGACGGCATCTTCCCAAGATTCGAATCCCGCGACCGCGCCATCCATCATGTAGCATTTTACCTCTGATGGAATTGCCGTTCGGGCGGTGAACGCCGCATCCGCCATGGCTTTGGATGTGATGAAAAGCTTAGCGCCGCAATCGGTGACGATGTAGGTCAGCTCTTGCGCGGTCAGCCGCGAGCTGATCGCCGTGTAGTAGAGCCCAGCGCGCTGGGCGGCCCACAAAATCTGATGATACTGCGGATGGTTCTCAGCCATCAGCGCGATCCCATCGCCGGCTTTGAGCCCGAGCGATCGAAACAGCCTCGCCGCGCGATTCGATTCATCTTCGAGGTTGCGATAGGTGATGACTTTCCCGCTGGCCGCCAAGATCACCGCGGCTTTAGCGGGGTTTGCTTGCGTCTGTATTCCAGGGTGCATGGTTTGTAACTACCTCAGATGGTCATGAACCGGAGTATTTCGGGGACGGAGCGGCTCTTAGCGGTAGCTTGGAGCACCCGAGCAGCGGCCGAGAAGGCGCTGGCCAAGAGTGGCGACCGTCGTATTAGACTCTTACCGCAACGCCCGACACGATCCGATAGAGGTAAAGTTCTCCTCATCCTGGCTGATGTCGGCAAATCTGGACAGCTCTCCGGACTTCGAGTCAGGGTTATCGGATTCAACTTGCGGCGCCGAAGCCTCCCCCACCGGGGGTTTCGATGCGAATGCGATCGCCGGGCCCCAATTGCACGTTAGTCTTCGCCGCCAGCTTGGTGCGCTTGCCATCGTGAATCAACCAGTTCACTCCGCGCGCCCCGTCGCCCCCGCTGGCGAGACCCCACGGAGCAATTTGCCGACGTTCGCTTAGGATGCTCACGCTCGAGTCGACCAGGCATTCGATCTCGCGAATCAATCCATCGCCTCCGCGATGCTTTCCGCTACCGCCGGAGCCGCGCCGAATTCGATATTCAGTCACCCGCAAAGGATAGTAGGCCTCGAGCGCCTCGATTGGCGTGTTGAGGGTGTTGGTCATGTGCGTATGAATTCCGGAAGCGCCCGTGTGCCCGGGCGCAGCCCCCGCCCCGCCCGCGATCGTCTCGTAGTAGGAGAAATGGCGCTTGCGCCGGGAGTCGTAGCCGCCGATCGTCAAGTTGTTCATCGAACCGCAGCTGGCGGCCGGAACCCGATCGGGGGCGGCCGCTGCGAGCGCGCGAAACAGGACATCGACGATCCGCTGCGAAGTTTCCACGTTGCCAGCGGCGACGGCAGCGGGCGCGAGCGCATTTACGATTGTGCCGGGCGGCGCGATCAAGCGAATCGGCCGCATGATTCCTTCGTTGGGCGGAACCGCCGCGCTGGCGAGGCATTTCATAACGTAGAAAACCGCCGAGAGCGTGATCGCATCGTTGGCGTTGATCGGCCCGCGAACCTGCGCAGCCGAGCCCGTGAAATCGATCGACGCGAAGCCGCCGGGTTTTACTCCAATTGCGACTCTGATCGGTACTCGCAGCGTGCCGAAGCCGTCGTCGTCCATGTAGTCAGAGGCGCGGTAAACCCCGGGTTTGATCGATCGCAGCGCGGCACGCATCAGCCGCTCGGAGTAATCCTTCAGCCCTGCCATCGCGGAAGCCACCAGCTTGCGCCCGGAGGTGCCGACCAACTCGGTGATTCTTCGTCGTCCGACCGCCAACGCACCGATCTGGGCGCGCAGATCACCCTCCCGTTCCTCACGCACTCGGGTGTTCGCGAAGAACAGCTCGAAAATGTCCCGTACGGGCTTGCCGTTTGCCACCAGTTTGACCGGCGGCAAACGGAACCCTTCTTGGTAGATTTCTGTGGCGAGTGACATCGAGCCCGGCGCCATTCCGCCGATATCCGCGTGATGCGCCCGATTGGCGACGAAGGCGAATGGCCGGCGCTCGCCGCGCAAAAAGACGGGTTCGACCAAGGTGAGATCCGGCAGATGGGTGCCGCCGGCGAAGGGATCGTTGACCGCGGCGATGTCGCCTTCGCCAAGATCGAGGCGGCTGATTGCTGCCCGGACCGAGAGCGGTGTCGATCCGAGATGGACCGGCAGATGCGCGGCCTGCGCCACCATCTCTCCACTTGAGTCGAAGACCGCGCACGAGAAGTCGCGGCGCTCCTTGATATTGGGCGAGTAGCCGGAGAGTCCGAGAATCGCGCCCATCTCCTCCGCTACCGCGACCAGCCGGTTGTTCATCACTTCCAGCGATACCGGGTCCAGTCTAACTGGCTTCGCCGTCATCGCAGCTCCAGATGAATGTTGCCGTAGTCGTCGATTCGCAAACCCCAATCCGGTCCGACATAAGCCGTCGCGCTTAGTTCGACAATGATCATGGCTCCTCGCAGCCGCGCTTGGGCGGCCCTCCCAGCGACTGCGCGCGTGAGCGTATCACGATCGTAGACCGGCACGCGCCGCATCTTTGATTCGACCAAGGCGGGCGCGTGATCGCTGGGCGTCGCGTCGCAACGCCTCGTGTGCTCGCGCGAGAACCGCTCCGGCGGCGGCGATACCTCGCTGGCGACGCAGCGCACCCGCAGATTGACGACCTCGATGGCGGCTTCCGGCGCGCTGTAACCGAACATCCGCTGATAAGCCGCGTGAAAGTCCGAGACGAATCGCGGTGTCAGCGCGATTTGAATCTCGTACGATTGGCCGCGGTAGCGCATGTCGACCGACAGTGCCGTCGCGATCCGCGATTTCGGCTCGGCGTGCGGGCGCAGTTCGCGCGCGGCGAGCGCGGCCATCGGCCGTGCTCGCCGCGCAAGTTCCCCAAATGTGGGATCGGCTTTTAGAATCGTAACTGAAAGCTCACGCCCCATCTTCGCGCAGAGCGCGCCGTAGGCGCATAGCAATCCGGGATTGCGCGGTAGCACGATGTGGCGGATTCCGAGATCGCTCGCCAACTCACAAGCATGCATCGGACCCGCGCCGCCGAAGGCCAGCAGAGCGAACTCCCGGGGATCGAAGCCGCGCTCGACCGTGATCAGTCGGATGGCGCGCTCCATGTTTGCGTTCACCACCCGGATCACGCCGCGCGCCGCCGAGATCGAATCGGCCTGGAGCGATCGGGCAATCGACCCAATCGCTTTTTCCGCGCGGGCCGGCTCGAGTGCCATCGCGCCGCCGAGAAAACTTCCCGGTATCAAACGTCCCACGATCAGGTCGGCATCCGTTACTGTCGGCAAGGCGCCGCGTCCATAGCAGGCCGGACCCGGATCCGCTCCCGCGCTCTGCGGCCCGACCTTCAAGGATCCGCCTTCATCGATTCGGGCAATCGATCCGCCGCCTGCTCCGACCGTATGGATGTCGATCACGGGCGTGCGTACCGCATAGCCCGAGGGATGGCTGAGCGAGCGGAACCGCGGATGCGCGTCGAACAACGAGACATCGGTGGATGTTCCGCCCATGTCAAATGTGATGAATCGATCGACGCCAAACCTCTGCGCGAGATTTGCCGCGCCAATCACGCCGGCCGCGGGGCCCGACAGGATCGTTCGTACCGGTTGATCGCTTGCAAGACTAACATCGATGGCGTTGCCGTCGGATTGCATCACTCGCAAGCGCGGGGTTTTCAGCTTGGTCCAAAGGGTCCGCAGGTGACTCGCCATTTTGGGCGCGACGTAGGCGTTGACTACGGTCGTCGAGAGACGCTCGAACTCGCGATATTCGGCCAGGATCCGGTGCGACAGCGAAACTGGCCGCGCGGTCTTTCGCAGCGCAGAGCCGATCGCTTCTTCGTCCCTTTTGTTCGCATAGGAATTAAGCAGGCAAACGGCAAAGGAATCCGCCTTTGATCGATGGGCCCGCCGCGCGACCTCGGCTAGCTCGGTGTCAGCCAGCGCAATCGAGGTCGATCCATCGAACAGCGTGCGCTGCGCGAGGCCCCAGCGCATCGAGCGCGCCACCAGCGGCACTGGACGTTCCGGCGCGAGCGCATAGATGTCGCTGCGATTCTGCCGTCCGATCTCGATCAGGTCTTCGAAGCCCGCGTTCGTTATCAGCGCGACCCGCGCGCCCTTTTTCTCGAGCAGCGCGTTGGTCGCTACGGTGGAACCGTATGTGACGCTGTCGGCACGCTCGTCCCCAATAAGGTGCTTCAGTCCGTCGAGCACTGCGCGCGCGGGATCGGCCGGCGTCGACAGGACCTTATGGATCCGCATTTGACTCCCATCGAAGGCGATCAGATCGGTGAAAGTACCGCCGGTATCGATTCCGATCAGAATCGGCGCCCGCGCCGAGCTCGCCGCCAAGTAACGCGTCACGAGGGGCGGAGCAGAATTTTGACCGAGGATGGAGACCGGGCCGCAGCGAAGGCCTCGCGCCACTCGGCGAGCGGATAGATCGTCGACACCAGCGGCTTCGGGTCGATTTTTCGCGAGGCGAGCGCGATGATCGCCGTCCGCAACCGGCCGCACCGGGAACCCACCACGGTGATTTCGTTGATCACAACCGGCGCAAGGTCGATGCGCGCTTCGCCGGCCATGGTGCTCTTGAGGATCAGGGTGCCGCGGGGCCTGGTCAGTTCTATCGCACGCCCGAACCCAGCGCTCGCTCCGGTGCAATCGACCACCACATCAAACCGGCCCTTCAGATCGGTTTCAGCAAGCGTTTCCAAGCCGAGCTGGTTCAGACGCAAGAGCTTTTCGCGATGATGCCCCCCGATAATCGGCGCGTAACCTTCGGCTTTCATCGCCAAAGCGACCAGCGTCGCCAAACGGCCATCGCCGAGGATCAAAATCGAATGGTCACGCCGGATCTCGACCTGCTCGAAAATCTCATATGCGGCCGCCAGTGGCTCTGCGAAAACCGCCGCTCGATCCTCAATCTCCTCAGGCAACGAAATCAAGTTTTCATCGGGCAGCCGGAGATACTCCGCGAACGATCCATCGCGCCCGAGTATTCCGAGCACCGTTCGATTCGCGCAGTGTCGCTCGAGTCCGATCGCGCATTGAGCGCATCGCCGGCATCCGGCGTTAATCTCGCCCACGACCCGTTGTCCGATGAGTGATGGGTCCGCAGACTCGACCACAACGCCGACGAATTCATGTCCGGGGATTCCGCTGAAGCCCATGTATCCGCGCGCCAACTCCAGATCGGTGCCGCAGATGCCGGCCAGGGTTACTTTGACCAGGCTCTCACCGGCCGGCGCGACCGGGTCGGGATAGTCGTGGCGAAATTCAAGCGATTGATTAAGTGTCAGCGCCCGCATTGCTCACTGCTTGGCGCTGCACACGTTTCGGCGCGCGGTCTCTTCGCTAGTCGGCCGACTTGTCGGCGGTGCTTGGCGCTGTGGCCGGTGGTGTGGACCCTGCTGTTGCGGGAGCGGGCTTTTCCGGGCCTGGCGATTTGCCGTTAGCGGCATCGCCGCCGGCGTCCGCGGACTTTGATTCACCCTCTGCGCTGGCGCCGTCCGCTGTTCCAGATGGGGTCCCCGACCCCCGCTTTGCGTAGTCTGTCACGTACCACCCAGTACCCTTGAGAACGAAGGAGGTATTCGAAATTATTCGCTCAACCCTCCCTTTGCAGGTTGGGCATCTCTTCAGCGCCTTCTCGGTTATTCGCTGAGTCACCTCGAACACGCCGCATTTATTACATTTATATTCGTAAATCGGCATTTTCTGATGCTAACAGTTGTAATCGGTGCTCTACTACTTAGGTAATCAGCGCTTAGCAACCTGTCAACAGCGATGCGCATCGATGCGTCTTGTCTCGTCGTGCCGTGCCTCCGCCCGCGTTTTCGCGATGGCACAAGAACTGCTGCTCGAATCGATCGTGCGCCGTCGCAATGCATACACAACTCAGCTCCTGTGGCTGCTTGCAATACTGCTGACGGTCCTGTGCGCCTTCTCGGGCGGCGTGACCATCCACCCCCGCAAGGGCAGCGATTCAAGTCTAAACGCAGCTCGCGAATCACCCATGGGAACATCTGGCGAAGGGCGCCAGAGCGGCGCACCGGTGGCCGTCAAGCCGGTAAAATGATGGTCCGCGCGCCGCGGCCGCGCGCTTGGCAACAGGTTTGTCTCGATCTTCGCGCCGACTACTGCGGCGCCGCTTTTACTTCAGCGAAAACTTAAGATTCGCGGATCCAAAACCAGCCCGGGGGCTGACGCTCAGCCGCCAACCAGTGCGCGCTCGACGTTCGGCAGCAGCCACTGCTGGATGAACGAAATCGCAATTACCACGATCCAGGGCGAGAAATCGATTCCTCCGAAAAACACCGGCAGATGGCGGCGGATCCAATCGAACACCGGCTCGGTTATCGAATAGATGAATCTGACAATCGGGTTGTACGGGTTCGGTTCAATCCAGCTTAAGATCGCCGACGCGATAACCACGTAGAAATAGAGCGACAGAATCGCGCTCAAGGTGCTGGCGACCCAGACGATCAAGCTCGTATACGCGTTCATCTAACCTCGGGTTTCCTCAAGCTCTCAGCCTTTGCCCAATTCTCGCGAGCGGGCGGTGGCGGCGTGAACCGCGTCCGCGACGATATCGGAAAACCCGGCCTCGGCAAACCGTCTGAGCGCGGCTTCGGTGGTACCGCCTGGCGATGCTACCAACCGAATCAGCTCGCCCGGTTCCATTCCGGATTCGCGCATGTTCAGCTCGGCCCCGCGGATGGTTTGGAGAGTCATCCGCAACGCATCCCGCCGCGTCAGCCCCTCCTTCACCGCCGCGTCGGCCAGCGATTGGATAAACATATAGACGTACGCGGGTCCGCTTCCAGAGAGTCCAGTCACGGGGTCGAGCAGTGATTCGTGGCCAAGCGCGATGGCGTCGCCCACCGCCCGGAAGAGACGCAGCGCCAGCGCCTGGTCTACCCAGGACGCGTTCGCGCCGCGCACCAAAGCCGCCATCCCCTGGCCGACCATCGCCGGTGCATTCGGCATGACCCGGATCACTCGCACCTCGGCGCCAAGCAGACCCTCGAGCCTAGCAATCGTGACTCCCGCCGCAATTGAAATAAAAAGCTTTCTCCCGAGCTCGACACCCGCCGCGGCGCTTTCGCGCCTAATCACTTCGAGCACCTGATCAATCGTCTGCGGTTTTAGTGCGATTACCACCGCGTGCGAGCGGCGGACCACTTCCAGGTTGTCGATCGTCGTTGCGATTTTAAATGACCGGCTGAACTTTCTGCGCCGCGTAGCTTCCAGATCGGACGCGATAAGGTCCGAGGCCGCAAATAGCTTTGCCGACAAAAGCCCTCGCGCCAGCGCCTCGGCCATGTTGCCCGCGCCAATAAAGCCAAGTTTCTTGGTCGGTGCGCCTGCTGCCCTGCTCATCACGAACGTTCCCCGAATATCGCGCGTCCGATCCGCACCATGGTCGCGCCTTCCTCGATCGCGATCTCGAAATCATCCGACATCCCCATTGATAGCTCGCTTAAAGAAAGCCCCGATTGGGCGGCGGTTCGATCGCGCAATTCCCGTAGATGGGCGAAATATCGCCGCGATTTGTCGGGCGCTCCCGCAGGGGGAATCGTCATCAGACCCGTTACCTGCACATCAGTGCGAACCGCCTCCACCAGGCTCGCGAGGCTCGCCGGCCGAACACCGCTCTTGCTTGCTTCGTCCGCGATATTGACCTCGATCAGAACGTCTAGGTCATTTCGCCCCGCCGCGCGTCGAATCGCTGCCGCGATCCGGGCCGAGTCGACCGTCTGAATGGTTGCGAAACACTCGGCCGCAAGCCGCGCTTTGTTGGTCTGGAGATGTCCGATCAGATGCCATCTGATATCGCCCAGGTCGGCCAGTTCGGAACGCTTCGCCGCGCCTTCCTGCACGTAGTTCTCGCCAAAATCGCGCGCGCCCGCCTGGTAAGCGGCGCGAATCGATTGAGCCTTCTGGGTTTTCGATGCAACGACCATTCGTATTGCGTTCCCGTATCGACTTGCGCGGGCCGCGGCTTGCGAGATCCGCATTCTGACCAGCCGCATCCGATCGGCGATCTCTCCCAAAGCGTTCTTCAAAACCGTCGCCGCGCAATCCTACTCCGACACCGGACTATAGCGGCCAGCACCTGCTCGACCGGCAGCCCCATCACGTTGTCGCGCTGCCCTTGGACGGTGGAAATGAAGCCAGCGCCCGCGTCTTGGATTCCGTAGGCGCCCGCCTTGTCCATCGGCGCACCGGTGGCTATGTAATCGGCGATCTCCGAATCCGTGAGTTCGCGAAACGTAACCCGGCTAGAGACCGCGTCACTCTCGATAATCTTGCCGGCTCGTGCCAGCGCGAATGCCGTTACCACCGTATGCGTCCGGCCGCTGAGCCGCTTAAGCATCGCGCGCGCCTCTTCGGGGTCGCGCGGTTTGCCCATTATGCCGTCGCAATTCACCACCGTATCCGCCCCGATCACCAGCGGCTCGCGCTTGCGATTTGATACCGCGACTGCCTTCTCCGAAGCCAGCCGGGATGCGAACTCAAGCGCGTCTTCACCCTCGCGAAGCTCTTCGCTGATACCGCTCTCGCGCACCTCGACGTTCAAACCGGCGCGCGCCAGCAGTTCGCGCCGGCGCGGCGACCCCGACGCGAGTATCACGCGCTCTGCCGGCTGCTTTTGATTGATGTCCAATTACCCCTACAATTTAGCAGCAGCGAAGCCATGCTTAGCAATTGCCATCGCCGATTCTTCAGATGCGCCGTGGTCGGTGCGCTCGCCTTGACGGCATGCGCTTCGGCGCCTCCGCCCGAAGGCGTAACTTCGTTTCGCGTCCCCCCCCGCATCAACACTGCTGTCGAGGCCCCCGCCGGGCCCGATCCGGCCGCATCGATTGGGTCCGTACCGCGCAGCGATTTCGGGGCGGGCTTGGATGCCTACGCGCGCCGCGACTACCCGGCGGCGCTCGACGACCTCAAGAAAGCGCTTGCCACCGGCGATCCCGCGCTGCGTGACTACGCGCTCTTCTACCTCGGCTCGGCTCAGCATGATTCGGGCGACCTGACTTCCGCCGCCGACTCCTTTGACTCGCTGGTGAAGGGCTACCCGCTCAGTGTCTTTTTCGATCGCGCACAGTATCAACTCGCCCAGGTTGCGCTCGCGCGCGAGGATCCACAGCGGGCCCGAGCGATCTTGACCCAATTGCTCGGAGGCGGCCTGGATTCTGATACCGAGCAGCAGGCGTTGCTGCTTTCCGCCCGGGTGGCCGCGGCTTTGGCCGACACCGCCTCAGAGTACCGGGCGCTGCAAACGATAAGGATCAAATTTCCTCTGAGCAGTGCTGATGCGCAGGCCCGGCGGACCGAACGCGATCTACTCGCAGCCCATCCGCAACTCGTGAACCCCTCCTCATTTGATTATCAGCGCTCGCAAGCCGACCTGCTGCTGCGCGAGGGTCAGGCCGCGGCGGCGCTCGAACACATCGATGCGGCGCTCGCGTTGGCGGATTCCTCTGCGCGCCGCGCCGAGGCGCTGTGGCTCAAAGTGCTGGCGCTCAAGAGCGACCCACCGCGCCAGCGCGCCGCGATCACTGCCTACCTCAAGAGCTTCCCCAATGGCGCGCGCGCGCCCGAAGCGCTCGAGCAACTGGCCCGGATCGAATGGCGAGAGGAAGATCTAGCCGGCGCTCTTGCCACGTTCTCGCATCTGCTCCGCGCCTTTCCGTCGAGCGCGCAAGCTCCCGGGGCGATGCTTAGAATCGCACGGCTCACCGAAGAGCAGGGCGACCTCGCCGCGGCGCGCGTCCGATACGAAGAGGTGGTCGCGCGGTACCCGCACAGCACCGCGGCGGTTGACGCGCGATTCCGCGCCCCCTGGATGCTTTACCTTCTTGGCGACTACGAGCAGGCTGCGGCGCGCTTCGAGGCCCGTCGAGCAAGTGCCGGCAACCCGCAGGATCGTGCCATGTTTTCCTACTGGCAGGCGCGCTCGCTTCAAAAGGCGGGAGCCGGCGCGGCGGCCGATGAGATCTTTGCGCGGCTGGCTGCCAGCACCGACAGCAACTACTATCCCGCGCTCGCCAGATTTAAGGCCGATTCGGTGCGCGCGGTTCTTCCAGCCGCCAGCGTCCCAGATCTGTCCCCGATCGCGCCGCCTCAGCTCGAAGGCAGCGCGGCTTTTCATATGCAACGAGTGATCGCTTTGCGCGCCGTGGGCCTGTCCCACCTCGAGACCGGCGAGTTGCTGGTGCTGCGCGAGGACACGCGTCGCTATCCTTCACTGCGCGATTTTTTGCTCGCCGAATTTCAAGCGGCCGCCGATTACTACAATGCGATCCTGCTAGCTTCGCGAATGGCCGATAGCGGCGAACTCGGTCACGACCAGGCCGAGCGGATCCGCTACCCCCGCGCTTATTGGAATCTCATCGAGCCCGCATCCCAGCGCACCGGGCTCGACCCGACACTACTGCTCGCGCTCGCCCGGCAGGAGAGCCTGTTCAATCCGCGCGCGCGATCGGTCTCCAACGCGCAGGGCCTTATGCAGTTGCTGCCGTCGACCGCGGAGCGCATCGCGCGCCACGATGGAATCGCCGCGGATGAATTGAACCTGTTCGATCCCGCGCTCAACGTTCAGTTGGGCACCTCCTATCTGCGCGACCTGATGCAGATGTTCGGTGGAAATCGCTTCAGAGCGGTCGCCGCCTACAATGCCGGCGAGCACGCGGTACAGAAATGGAACGAAAAGTCGCAGCTGGAAAACGACGAATGGGTCGAGCAAATCGACTTCCGCGAAACGCGCGACTACGTCAAAAAGGTGATCGGTGGGACGCGCGAATACGGCTTGCTTTATGACAAGGCCGCGCCGCGCCAGTCAGCGGGCAATCAAACCTGAGCCCGGCACCACCTTCGTCGGAATCGACGTCGGAGAAGATTTCCTGGATCTTGCGATCCTGCGCTCCAAAGCCCTGCGCGCCTATCGGCTCGACTACCAACGAATCGACCTTCGCGATCTCAACCACCGCCCGATCGATGCTCTCGCGCGTAAGATCCAATCGGTGCTGCCGCGTGATCGGTGCCTCGCGCTGGTCGATTCTCCGCGCTCGCCCCGCGACCTCGATCTGACCAACCTGCGGGGCTTTGATGGCCCTGCGTCTCCAGTTGGCCGCGCACTCGATCGGTCGTTGCGCGAGTTTGTTCGCGCGCGCTGCGGGACGAGTCTCCGCTTCGCGCTGTTTCCGACTCCAATCCTCGCCTACTACGACGCCTGCATGGGCCGTCCAGACGCGAAGTCACATCTCCGAGCGGTCCACCGCGCGCTCTTTGGTCTTGACCGGAGCACCCGCAGCGAAGCCTTGGATGCGGGGTGCGGAAAGCCCGGCGGCGGAACCTTCACGCGCTTCATGCTTTGCGGATTCGCAACCTATCGCGCCCTCGAAGCCCTGGGCTTCGAATCTTACGAATGCTTTCCCGACCTGGTCTTCAAAATATGGAGCGGCGGCCGGAAGGTGCCGCCCAAAAGCAACCGGCGCGCCGCTTACTTCGCGCGCATTCAAATCAATCGCGCGCTCGGCGCAGCCCTCAAGATCTCGGCGGGCCACGCCGGCGCGAGTTTGGACCAGGCGGACGCCGGGGTGATGGCCGCGGCGGCCGCTGTAGCCGCGCACTCGGGCACGCTTACGGTTTTCGAGTGCCCCGCTGAAGGCGCTTTTTTGCTGCCCTTACCGGAGCG
>DASXNP010000246.1:0-4062 GCA_036494985.1 Binataceae bacterium (SeqCode) | reverse complement strand
TTCATTCCATTTCTGGGCGAGCTCGATAGCGTCCTCGTGGTCTACTTCACCCTCAAGATCTTCATCTGGCTATGTCCGCCCGAAGTGGTCCGCGAGCACGTAGCGCGGATTGGGCGAAACGCTTAAACGCCGAAATTTGATGCGTCCCAGGTTCCTGATCCTCTCGCTGGTCGCGCTTTTAATCGCAGCGCTGGTGACATTGAGTATCGCCGATGAGTTCATCGTCGATTGGCTATGGTTCGGGTCGCTGGGGTTTGCGTCAGTCTTTACCACCCGGTTGATCGCGCGGTGCGCGGTTTTTATCGCAGTGGGCGCGGTCGCCTTCGCGGCGATCTTCCTGAGCGCGAGCGCGGCACTCGGGCTCAGCCGCGAACGCGACCGACTGCGCGTGGTTCGCAGGAACGGGGAGTTTACCGAAGTAAATCTGCCCGAGATGATCCGGCAACTGGGTGATCGAATTCCGTGGCGGGCGCTGATCGCGGTGGCCGCACTGGTGCTGGCGGCGTTCATTGCGGCCGGCGAAGCCTCGGGATGGGACACCTATCTGAAGGCGCTGTACGGTGGGCCGTTTGGCGTTGTCGATCCGGCGTTTGGACGCGACGTCGGATTTTACGTCTTTACGCTGCCTTTGCTCGAAGACCTGCGCGACCTGATCGTGCTGATCATCTTTCTGACCGCCGCGGTGACCGCTGTGATCTACTGGGCGCGGGGCGGTTTGGATTTTCGTGAAACCCCGCCGCGAATTGCGCCGGCGGCGATTGCGCATCTTTCGCTCCTGTTGGGGCTGTTCTTTGTAGAGCGCGCATTCAGCTACTGGCTGGATCGATATGGGCTGCTGTTCCACACCAACGGCGTCGTGTTCGGACTGCGCTATGTCGACGAAATCCTATGGCGACCCGGGCTGTGGGTGCTGGCCGCGTTGTCGATCGGCGCAGCCGTGCTTTGTTTCGGCAACTATCGCGAGCGCGGAGCGCGGATTCCGATTATCGCGGCGGCGATCGTGTTCGTGCCCGCAATTCTCTTGAATTTCGTCCAGCCACTGGTCGAGAAACTAGCGGTCAAGCCCGATGAGCTGCATGTCGAGCAGCCCTACATCGCGCGCAATATCGAGATGACGCGCCGGGCGTACAAGATCGACGCGGTGGACGTGAAACAGTTTGCGGGCGGTGGCAACCTGACGATGGCGTCGCTGGGCGAGGATCGTCCGACGATCGACAATATAAGGCTGTGGGATCCGCGGCCGCTGATCGCGACCTACCGCCAGTTGCAGGAGATCCGCTTGTACTACGATTTTCGCGACGTCGAGATCGATCGCTACACCATCGAGGGCAAGTATTCGCAGGTGATGCTGTCGGCGCGCGAGATGAATCCGTCGCTGCTGCCCGAGAATGCGCAGACCTGGGTGAACCAGCATCTGAAGTTCACGCACGGCATCGGGCTCGCGATGAGCCCGGTAAACGCCAAGGATAGCGAAGGGCTGCCGGTTTTCTATATCAAGAATATTCCGCCGGTCTCGAACGTGGGGCTGCAGATAACCCAGCCCTCGATCTATTTCGGCGAGGTGCCGGACAACTACGTGGTGGTGAAAGCGTCAACGCCGGAGTTTCACTTTCCCAAGGGCTCAGAGAACGTCTATTCGTTCTTCCAGGGCGATGCAGGGATTGCGGTGAGCGGACTGATGCGGCGCTTGCTGTTCAGTTACTACTACCGCGACCTGAACCTGCTGTTTACCGACGCGATAATCGACGGTAGCCGGATTCTAATTCGGCGCAATATCTCGGATCGGCTCGCACAGATCGCGCCGTTTTTGGTCCAGGATCACGACCCCTACATCGTGCTGCACAACGGGCGCCTTTACTGGATAATGGACTGCTACACGACCAGCGACCATTACCCGTACTCGCAGCGCAACCCTGACGGCTTGAATTACATTCGCAATTCGGTAAAGGCAGTGATCGACGCATACACGGGCGATGTAACTCTGTACCTGCCGGAAACGGGAGATCCTATAATCCAGTGCTGGCAGAGGATTTTTCCGGCGCTCTTCAAACCGATCGCCGCGATGGACCCAGATCTGCGAGCCCATACGCGCTATCCGGAAGACTATTTTCTGGTGCAAGCCGACATCTACCGGACCTATCACATGACCGATCCGCAGGTCTTCTATAACCGCGAAGACTTGTGGGGATTTCCGCGCGAGAACTACGAGGGCGACACCGTGACGATGCAGCCGTATTACGTGATCATGCGGCTGCCGAGAGACACGCACGAGGAATATATTCTGATGCTGCCTATGGTGCCGCAGGGGCGCGACAATATGATCTCGTGGATGGCGGCGCGGTGCGACGGCGGCGACTACGGGCATCTCTTCGAGTATTCGTTTTCGAAGAGCAAGTTGTTTTTCGGGCCGTACCAGATACAAGCGCGGATCAATCAGAATCCGGAAATATCGCGACAGCTTTCCTTGTGGAATCAGATGGGGTCGAAGGTGATCCTCGGCAATTTGCTCGTGATACCACTACAGGATTCGCTACTTTATGTAGAGCCGTTGTACATCAGGGCCGAGACTGGGCAGTTGCCGGAACTGACCCGGGTGATCGCCTCGTACAGCGACCGAGTGGTGATGGGGGAAGACCTCGGCGGGACGCTTCAGGCGCTGTTCAAGGGCGCCGCCGCTGAAGCGCCGGTGATTGCGCAGGGCGCGGCGGTTCAGAGCACCTCGGTAACCGCTACGCCGCGCTCTGGCGCAAACGGGGCTGCGCCGCCGCTGCAGGAAGCGTCAGAACATTACGCGCGGGCGATGACGGCGCTTAAGTCGGGCGACTGGTCGCAATTCGGCTCCGAGATGCAAAGTCTCGGAACGCTGCTTGGATCGCGAAACGCGCCGGACAATCACGGCCCGACTCAGCCCTAGTCTAGTCAGAGATTCCGTAGAGGCCAACGCGCAGGCGGCCTCCAACTGACACAGCGTAAGGACGCCCCGTCCGCGAGCACCCTGATTCAAAAGATCGCTTGGCTGTGATACACGTCTGTAGCTTCGCGAACCACGAAGGGTGAAAACCTCCGAGTCGCGGCAAGCGAGGAGTAGGACCATGCTAAAACATCATGCCGGCGGGGTGCATCACATTGGGCTGGCCACGCTCGACATGGACGAAACGCTTGATTTCTACACCCGCAAGCTCGGATTCGAGGTTGCGTGGTGCGACATCATTGAGGCGCCAAAGGGCGGCAAGATCAAGCACGCGTTCGTTGATACCGGCGACGGGACGCTGTTCGCATTCATGTGCCCGGAGAAATTTCCCGGCGTGCCGGAGGAATTCTCGACCGACATCAACAAGGCGCAAAATCTGCCCAATATGCTCTACCATCATGCGTTCGGAACGGAGTCGGTCGAAGCGCTGGAAGCCAAGCGTGAAGAGCTCATCAGCAAAGGTATCGAGGTGACGGCGGTGATGGATCACGGGTGGTGTAAGTCGATCTACTTCCGCGATCCCAACGGCTTGCAGCTGGAGTATTGCGTAAGCACGCGCGAGTTCACTGACGACGACAAGATCCTGAAGCATCGACATCAGCCCGGAGTGGAGGCCAAGTCCCCCGACGACCTGAAGCTCTTCCAAAGGATGCTGGGGTCGAGCGGGAATCCGCCGCCCGCGAAATAGGCGGCGAGAGCCGACGAAGTTCGAGATTGCGGGCGGCGGATTATCCCCGCCGCCCGGTTTTTCTGCTATCACTGGAGCGGCTTGATGGACTCTGCTCCAGGCCCCTTGCGCGTACGTTCGGGGGGAGCGCGAGCAACCTTCAAGACCAACAGGATGGTATATCGAAATGGCGGAAATGGGATTGTTCGAGGCGATCTATTCGGCGCGGTCGCTGCGCCGGTTCAAACCCGACCCGGTGCCCGATGAGCTAATCACCAAGGTGCTCGACGCGGCGATTCGTGCGCCCTCGGGAAGCAATCAACAGAGTTGGGTGTTCGTGGTGGTCAAGGACGCCGCAAAGCGCAAGAAGATAGGCGAGATCTACAAGCGCGGGGGTGCCCTGATTCAAGCCTTCTACGCTACT
>DASXNP010000245.1:0-2202 GCA_036494985.1 Binataceae bacterium (SeqCode) | reverse complement strand
GGGCCTCGGTTCGACATCGGATTGGAATCGGCCGCAAGATGCACTTTAATGGCGGCTGGCACGGACCGGCAAACGACAAGCTCGGCGAGGTAACACCATGGCTGCTGAAGATACCATCACACTTTCGCGCGACGGCGAGGTCGCGACGCTGACAATCAACCGACCTGAACGAAAAAACGCCCTGTCGTATTCGATGCTTGATCGGATGGCGGCAATCGTACGGGAACTCAAGGCGGACCGGGGCGCGCGGGTGGTGCTCTTTAGGGGCGTGGGCGACACATTCTGTGCCGGGACCGATCTGCAGGAACTTTCGGGTCGAACCTTCGCGCGCGAAAGTGGCCAAGCCGAGGGCGGCGCCGGAAATAATCCCATGCGCGGCGGCGAGCTTACTGCGCCGTGGCTTTTCCACAATCTTCCGCAGCCCGTGATCGCGCTGGTTCATGGGGCAGCCGTCGGACTTGGGGCGGAACTAACCCTGGCAGCGGACATGCGGATCGCGAGCACCGCGGCTCGGTTTAACTGGGTATTCGCCAAACGCGGGCTAATTCCCGATACCGGCGCAGGGACCTGGTTGTTGCCAAGACTTGTGGGTACCTCGAAGGCGTTCGAGATCATGCTGACCGCGCGCATGATCGGGGCTCAGGAGGCACTGCGGTTGGGGTTGGTGAGCGAAGTTGTAGAATCGGATCAGTTGATGGCCAGAGGCCGAGCGCTCGCGGAAGAGATTGCGCAGTGTTCGCCGCTTTCGATCCGCCTGATCAAGGAACTCACCTACAAAGGACTCGAGCGCGATTCTCTAAGCCATTGTGCCGAGACCGCGCGACTCTTAAGCAACGTGGCTTTCCAGAGCAAGGATTTCGCCGAGGGCGTCAAATCGTTTCTCGAAAAGCGCCAGCCGAAATTTACCGGCGAGTGAAATCATAGACGGGTGAGTCGATCGCAAATCGGACCGGTCGAGATTATCGCCGCGAAGCCGCGTGGGCGGCTGCTCGATGTGCCGGCGGGACACGGACTCGAATCGACTCGATTAAGAGAGCTGGGGTTCAGGGTCGCCTCGGCGGACCTCTTCCCTCAGCCCGATCGCGACCGTGCGATCGGGTGGGTGCAGGCGGACGCCAACGAACCGCTGCCGTTTCGTGGCGCCGCATTCGACTACATCTTGTCCCGCGAGGGGATCGAGCACCTCGAAAATCAGGCTGGTTTTATCCGCGAGTGCGCCCGCGTGATTCGGCCGAGCGGGACGATCGTGATCACGACGCCCAACGTGATGCATGTCGGGTCGCGCCTTAGTTATTTCCTGACTTTCCATCGGACCGTGCGCCGCGGCCTTATGAATGAAGCGCAGACCCTACGGAGCGCTTATGGCAGCCGCTACTATCACGGTCACATCTTTCTAATCGACTACTTCCGACTCCGCTACCTGTTGCGCATTTGCGGGTTTGGCGAGATCGCGGTGTTCAGCGACAGCATCAGTCCAACCTCAATCGGACTTGCGTGGTGTGTTCCCGCCATGTGGATCGCGTCGAAGTTCTCGATCGCGATGTCGCGGCGCAAGGCGCGCAAATACGGGCAGGTAGTGCCCAACGACGTGATCGGCGAGATGATGAGGCATGTTTTCTCGCCCGCGCTGCTGTTGGGCAAGCGGCTGATCGTGTCGGCGCGCAAACTGTCCTAGCTCGCGGACGCGCAGACCGACCAAGCCGCTTCGGCAAGAGCCGGGACACGCTCGGTCAATCCGGCGAACATCGGGTCATCGGTCTGACCCCGGACGAATCGCGAATAGCTGCCCTCCATGATAATCGCGAGCTTCCAAATCGCGAACGCTTCATAGAAGGCGAAGTCGGTCATCTTGCGTCCGCAGCGCGATTCGTAGCGATCCTGCATTTCGCGACGGTTAAGGAACCCGGGTTCGGTCGTAACCGCCGCCGTCACCCGCTTGCGCTGCTCGCCGTCCGCGGGCTCTAGCCAATAGGACAGGAGCCAGCCGAGGTCGGCTAGCGGGTCGCCGATGGTCGACATCTCCCAGTCGAGGACGGCGACGACACGCGTGCCCGTCTCGGGATCGAGGATGACGTTGTCGTACTTGAAGTCGTTGTGCACCAGCGCCGCGCCCGTCTCCTTGGGCATCCGCTCGGTGAGCCACTTCGCCACGGCGTCCATCTCCGGCACGTCGTCCGTGGCCGCCTTGTGGTAGCGGTCGAT
>DASXNP010000244.1:0-4264 GCA_036494985.1 Binataceae bacterium (SeqCode) | reverse complement strand
ACCATGAAGATGATGAGCAGCACCAGGAAGATGTCTGTCAGCGGGGTAATATTGATGTCGGCGAAGACCCCGTCGCCACTCCCGCCCATGCTTATCGCCATAGTTTTCTAACTCCCTATGCTGACGGACTGCCCCGGGTTGAGCTTCTGCGCGCCGATCGCGATCTGAGTTGCGCCCGCCCGTTTGGCGATATCCAAAACCCGAACCATGTCGCCGATCAGAACCTTCCGATCGCCCTGGAAAACGACGATCTTTTCGTCAACTTTGCCTAACGCGTCGTGGAGTGTGGGCTCCAGCTCGCGCTCCGGAACGTCCTTGGAGTTAACGAAGATCTCGTGCTGCGTGGTGTAGGTGACGATTACGCCCTTGTTTTCCGGAGAGGTATTCTCCGCGCTGGGCAAGTCAACATGGGCGGCCGATTCGATGGTCACGGAGGTCGTAACCATGAAGATGATCAATAGGACGAGAAAGATATCAGTCAGCGGAGTGATGTTGATCTCGCTGAAGACGCCTTTTTCGGCTGCGTGATGATGACGTATCGCCATAGAAACTCAGATCCTCAAGAGCCTGACGGCTTCTCTTTGCCTAGTGCCCAGCGGCGGCCGCCGCTTCGCGGTTGGTGCCTTGCAGCGCGGCGTCGATCAACCGGTCGGAGTTGATGCGCAGCATCGCATCGATGTTGGAGATCTTGACGTTGAAATAGTTGTTGAAGATAACCGCGACGATCGCAACCGCCAACCCGAGGGCGGTGGCGATGAGCGCTTCGGAGATGCCGGCGGCAACGACCGAGAATCCGCCGGTGCCCATCACGGCCATCGACTGGAAGGATTTGAGAATACCGACGACGGTTCCGAACAAGCCGATGAAAGGTGCGGATGCGCCGGTCGTGGCCAGCACCCAGGTGTAGCGCTTGAGTTCGAGCACTTCCCCAAAGCGGCGCTCTTCTTCAACTTCGACCAATTGGTCACGGTTAAGGGTCTGGGCCCCTGAAATTACCGAATGGTAGACGCGTTCCGGGGCGTTGGCGCGGCCCTGGACGGTTCTGAGCGCATCCGCGATCTTGCCTTGGCGCAGCGGCCCGACCAGCGAGTCGGCGATTTTGGCCGCCTTTGGTCCGATGCCACGCAGCGCCAGCGAACGCTCGAAGATGATCGCGAGGCTGACTACCGAAATGAAAAGAAGCGGGTACGTCGCATAGTACCCCTGTTGAATCATTGCCCAAATGCCTACTTGTTGCATTGCCTATCCTCTTGAACCTTGGGACACTGTCCTATTACTTTCGAACCTACTCCTTCCCCACGAATTCCTTAACTCTTCCCTTGCGTCGCGGTCCCGCCCAAAATGATCTTGTTGGGGACTCATCGGATCGAACGGCGGCGCGGTTGGCTGATTCCTACAAAACAGCTCTCTTGTCAAGGGACTCGCCTGGATCAGCGAGTAGCGCATCGATTCGAGGAAAGTCAAGTAAACGTCGTCGCGCCGTCCTTGCCGCGTGCGCCGCGCGCGAAGCCGAGCCAAGTGCCGATCGGGGTTAGGATACCGATCCGCCACCGCGCGGATGCGAATTCCCCGGTTCGCATCGGTGCCGAGTCTCTGGTTTGCAGTCTCGCTTGGGGCGTCGCCGCCAAATCGACCAGAAGCCCGGTTGTCAGCGGCAACTTTGTAAGCGATGCCTTGACATCCCACGCGGGCAGGTTTATCCAAAATCAGGCCGCGCAGCGGCTTTAGTTTTTTTGCGGAAATGAGTGCGCGAGTTAAGCCCAACAAATTAGCAGTTCGCAACTATTGTGGCGCAGCCTTGGCCCTGTGGGCCCTGATCGCGTGGGGATGCCGTGGGACGCCGCCGGCCGCGACCGTCGCCCCGAAGCCGGTCAAACCGCAAAGTCTCGAAGAGCCCAGCCACCAGCTGCCGGCAGATTTTTCACGCGCCATTCCGGTTTATCCCAGCGCGAAGATCGCTAGCGTGCGCCGGCCCAAGGGCGCAATGCGAGAGATATTCTTTTTAGCCGACGGCAAGCTCGATCCGATGATCGAGTACTACAAGGCGGGACTAGACAAGGGTGGTTACCAAATCACAGCGACCTTGAAGATGGCGGCGCGCAAGACCTGGTCGTGCGATTTCCACAAAGGCGGGCAGCAGGCCAGCGTGATGATCTTTCCCAACGAAAAAGACAATTCGCTGATGACTATCGACCTGATCTATGAGATACCATCGACGGCGACTGCGGCAGCGGATCCCAGTTTCGAAGATTTCGACGTGATTGGTCCGGGCGAAGTAGCCCAGTCGGCCCCAAATCAAAGCGAGAAGAGGAACTAAGAACCATGGCACTACTGACAGGCAAGGTCGCCGTCATAACCGGCGCGGGACGCGGGATCGGTCGCGAAGAGGCGATCCAACTAGCAAAGCAGGGCGCCAAGATCGTGGTGAACGATCTGGGCGGTCATTTCGACGGTACCGGACAGTCGCGATCGCCGGCCGAGGATGTGGTCAAGGAGATCCGCGCGGCGGGAGGAGAAGCCGTAGCTAATTTCGAGAGCGTCACCGATTTCAAGGCTGCGAAACGGATCGTCGAGTGCGCGGTCGACAACTTCGGCAAACTCAACATCCTGGTTAACAACGCCGGCATCCTGCGCGACCGGATGATCTTCAACATGAACGAAGAAGACTGGGACGCGGTAGTGGGGGTCCATCTGAAGGGCACCTTCAACCTCGCCCGTCACGCCTGTTCGTACTGGCGCGAGCAGCATAAGAATGGAAATCAGCTGAACGGGCGGCTGATCAACACCAGTTCTGACTCCGGCATTCTGGGCAACGCCGGACAGAGCAACTACGGGGCCGCCAAGGCCGCCGTGGCGTCGATGGCGATAATCGTCGACCGCGAAATGACGCGCTACGGCGTGACCGCGAACGCGATTGCGCCGGTCGCACGCACCCGCTTGACGGTCGATGCGACCCCCCAGACCGCGGCCGGAATGGCCAAGCCGGAAGAAGGCAAGTTCGATGCCTTCGGACCACAGAACGTGGCGCCCTTGGTCGCGTGGCTGGGCAGCGACGACGCCAAGGACGTCCACGGCGAAGTGTTCCGAGTCGGATTGGGAACCGTGTGGCTCATGAAGGGCTGGCATTCGGTAGGGAAAGTGTCCAAACCGGCCATCTGGGATCCAGCCGAACTGGGTACGGCGCTTAAGGCCGAACTAGCCAAGGGCGCAAGTGGCAAGGAGAGCATGGGGCAGGTCCTCGGCGGAAGGGTTTAGGGGTTGTCTGACAGCGGCAATGAAAATCATTCGCGCGCGGCCCGTGATGGGCCGCGCTTTCGTTCCGTGCTGTTCATTTGCGCCGCCAACACCGCCCGCAGCATTATGGCCGAGCATCTGCTGCGGGTGGAGCTACGGCGACGCGCAATGGACGGACGCGTGATCGTCAAATCGGCCGGAATAGCGCCCTACGCCCGGGACGGGGCCTTGGTATCGCTCGACACCCGCTTCGCTTTGCGCGACGACGGGATCGATTTGGGCGAGGAGGCCACCTCAACCGACTTAAAACGCCATCCCGAACTGCTGGGCTGGGCCGATTTGATAATAGCGATGACTCGCGCGCAGGCGCTTGAGCTGACCGAGAAGTTCCCAGCCGCGGCCGGGCGCACAATCTACACCCTGCGCGAGTTTGCGGGCGAAGCCGGAGATCTCGAAGACCCCTATGAAAAGGGCGAGCAAGTCTTCGCGGCCTGCCGCGAAGAGATCAAACGGCTGCTGCCGCGGATTGTCCATCGAATCCACGGGGCTGAGGGCTGCCCATGATCGCCTTTGAAAACCCCCCCGATTCCGAGATTCGCCGGATACTGGCTACACCAGCGACGGTGGCCGTGGTTGGCTGCTCGAGCGACCCGTCAAGGGACAGCTTACGGATCGCGATGCTCTTAAGGGGCAAGGGCTTTCGCGTGATTCCGGTTAATCCAGTACTCAAACCGGACGCGCTGATGAGCGAGTTGGGCACGCGATGTTACCCCGATCTCGCATCGATTCCCGAAGCGATCGACCTGGTCGACGTATTCCGGCGCTCGGAATTTCTGCCCGAAATCGCGCAGCAAGCGATCTCTAAGCGCGCAAAAATTCTATGGTGTCAGCTTGGGGTGGTCGATGAGAAAGCTGCCAAGCAGGCTGCCGCTGCCGGGCTGACGGTCATCATGGACCGGTGTCCGGCGATCGAATACGCCCGCCTCTTCTGAAGCAGAGGCCTCGCGCCGCGTTGCAAAGCGGCGTCGGC
>DASXNP010000243.1:0-2093 GCA_036494985.1 Binataceae bacterium (SeqCode) | reverse complement strand
ATTGTATATAGATTACTAGTCAATAGGGTGCTTCGGGAAAGAGCGAACAACCGCTGGAGGTCCCGGCGATTCCGGACCATCGCAGTCATCTCCGCTATAATCCGCCCGTGAAACCCATCCTCGATTCCATCCGTGTTGTTGAACTTACCGAGGCCCTTGCCGGGCCCTACTGCGCCATGCTCCTTGGCGATTTCGGCGCCAACGTCGTCAAGGTCGAGCGCCCCGGCACTGGGGACCAGACCCGTGGCTGGGGTCCTCCGTTCGTCGGCAGCGAGTCCGCCTACTTTCTGGCCGCCAATCGCAACAAGCGGTCCATTACCCTGAATTACGACGATGCCCGCGACGCGCAGATTCTCCAGCGTCTGCTCTCGACGGCAGACGTCTTCATCTCCAACCAGGCGACGCTGGCTGGTCTGCAAAAGCGTGCACTCGATCCCGAAACGCTGCATTCGCAATATCCGCGGCTAATCCATTGCAACATCTCGGGTTACGGCTTGACCGGCCCAAAATCGGGCCGCCCCGGCTACGACATCCTCGCTCAGGCCGAATCCGGGGTGATGACCTTCACTGGCGAACCTGGCGGCGAACCCATGCGCTATCCAATCGCCATCGCGGATTTGACCTGCGGTATGTACGCCGCAATGGGAATCCTGGCCGCGCTGTTTGCTCGTGAACGCACCGGGCGCGGCCAGTTCCTGGATATGGCGCTGTTCGACGCGCAGCTGACCTGGCTTGCAAATGTCGGCAGCAACTACTTGAACGCAAATGCGTTACCCGAGCGGTGGGGAAACGCCCATCCCAGCATCGTGCCGTATCAAATGTTCCGAGCTGGCGATGGCCAGTACTTCGTCGTCGGCGTTGGCACCGAACTATTGTGGAGGAAATTCTTGCAAGCCCTAGACGCGGAAGCAACGCTTGGCGCGGATCCCAGGTTCGTCAACAACGCGCTGCGCACCGCCAATCGCGCGGAACTACTCGCCACGCTACAACGGAAATTTGATCAAGAGGCGGCTTCTGTCTGGTTGGAGAGACTTGCGAGTTCGGGCGTACCCAGCGCCCCAATCAATAGTGTGTCCGAAGCTTTGGGCGACGCTCAGACCCAAGCGCGCGGCTTGATCGTGCAGCTCGAGCATCCATCGCTCGGCATGGCGCGCAGCATCGCAAATCCAATCAAGTTTTCGGAAACGCCTGTGAGCTATCGCTTGCCGCCGCCATTGCTGGGCGAGCACACCGCGGAGATCTTGAAGTCATTGGAGTACTCGAACGATGAAGAGCCGCGAAGGGCGTAACTGGCCGTGCGCAACGGACCTGAATCGAAACGGGCTGCGGCATTTTGGGCGGACTCCGAGCTTGCGGGTGGGATGAATTCGTGGAAGGTCGCGAGTGGGGCGCATGCGCTGCCGAGTCGGATCGGCGGGCGGGGCCCTTCGAAGCTCAGGGTAAACTAGCCCCGCCCCTACAGAGAGGACGGGTTGACGTGACAGGGAGAGGCAGGGTTGCAGACGACGTAGTCGCGACGATCGGCAAAGAGGATCGGCAAAGGAGAAGCCCTCACTGCTCGAGTCAGTGAGGGCTTCCAGGGCACGGGTTACGACGCGGGGTCTTCCGCGCGATTTATTGATAGTTGGTCTGGTTGAGCCACTGCGTGCCTTTCCAGGTAGCCGTAACGGTGTTGCCGACACCGGCACCAGGGGTGACGGTGGTTGAAGGGAACCAGGGCGGTGCGAAGCCGCCGCTCAGGAACCTGCGGTCGAACAGAACGTTACGGGTGGTGGCGCCAATGTTCTGAATGGTGTTCTGAATGCGCCCGCCTACGATGGTCAGGGTATTGATGCCGGCTCCGTTGTTGACGATGGCACCGGAACCGCCTGCTGAGATGGTGGCGATAGAGGCGTCGATTTCGAGGTTGCCGTTGGGTTGGCTATTGTTGAGATAGACGTTGCCACCGGCGGTGAAGAGGCCTAGAACCTGGCCGGTATTGTTGGCTGGGATAAGCTGATCGATGGTGCTCACAGTGCCGGTCATGGTTACCGGTTCCTGCTTATAAAGAACGTCGCCGGTAACGGTGATGCTGTTGTTGCCGGAGGCCACGA
>DASXNP010000242.1:0-2928 GCA_036494985.1 Binataceae bacterium (SeqCode) | reverse complement strand
CGACGGTGCCCGGTCTGAATACGCGAAGTTTTCCCGGCCCCTCGGACAATTAGTTCCGCCTTAGATATCGATCGCTTCGCCGTCAACGGCAAGCGCTGCTTGCATTATTGCCTCCGACAACGTGGGGTGCGGATGCACGGTGTTGCCAAATTCGGTGGCGGTGGCTTCGAGAGTCTTGCCGAGTCCGATTTCCGAAATCATGTCGGTTGCGCCGCGCCCGATTATCTGCGCGCCGATTATCTCGCCGTATGGCTTGCTCGCGACCAGCTTCACGAACCCCTCGGTGTGGTTGATTGCGATCGCCTTGCCCAGCGCCCGAAACGGAAACTTGCCAACCTTTACCTCGATTCCGCGCTCCCGCGCCTGCGCCTCGGTCAGCCCAATCGTCGCGACCTCCGGCTCGCAATAGATGCACCCCGCGATTGTCGAGAGGTCGAATCCCGGTTCGCGCTTGCCGGCTATGATTTCCACCGCTGCAACGCCTTCTGCCGACGCCTTGTGCGCCAGCAGCGGCGGCCGAATCACGTCGCCGATGGCGTAAATGCTCGGGCAACTGGTCCTGAATGAGTCATCGACCTTGATAAAGCCGCCGCCTTCCAATTCCACGCCAGCTTTTTCGAGGCCGAGCTTCGCGCTCAGCGGCGTTCGTCCGACCGCGACCAGCACCACCTCGGCGTCAATCGTCTTCGCTGCGCCGTTGGCCTGCAAGGCCACCGACCAGCCGCCGCGGGTGCGGGTGGCGGATTTGTACGCGTGTCCGAGAATGACATCGACCTTGCGCTTGACGAATGCCCGCCGCAGTTCTTCGGCCACCTCGGCGTCGAACCCCGGCAGCATTTGCTTTTCCATCTCTACGATCGTCACTTTCGATCCGAACGCCTGATAGAAGTAGCCGAACTCCGCGCCGATCGCACCGGCACCGACTATCACTACGCTCTTGGGCAGCGTGTCGTGAAGGAGGGCTTCCTTGCTGGTCATGATCCCGTCGCCGATCTTCATTCCGGGCAGCAATCGCTCGCCCGATCCCGCCGCGATCAAAAGCCGCTCCGCTTCGATCGCTTCCGTCGCCGGCATCTTGCCCTCGTCGTTGGCCGACAGCGCGATGGTGTGCGGTCCGGCGATTGTACCGGCGGCCTCGAATAGGGTGATGTTGTTCTTCTTGAACAGAAAACGGACGCCGCGGGCCAGCTTGTCCGCCGCCTCGCGCGAGCGCGCTATCACGCGCTTGAAATCGAAGGTGATCTCGCCGGTCTCGATTCCGTGCTCTTTGCCTGCGCCGAGAATCGCCTCCATCGTGTCCGCCGAATTGAGCAGCGCCTTCGACGGAATGCATCCCCAATTTAGACAGACTCCGCCGGGTCGATCGCGCTCTACCACCGCGACCTTCATCTTCAACTGGCTGGCTCGGATCGCGGCTACATATCCGCCCGGTCCCGATCCGATCACTGCCAGATCGTATCTTGAATTAGCCAAGAACCGTTCCTCGCCCTCATTCTATCAGATTGAAGAAATCAACACTGCTTGCGGCTGGGTTTTGATCGGTCGGCGGCGCGAGGAAGAATTCGAACCTACACCAGCAGGCTCGCCGGGTTTTCCAGAAATCGTTTCACTTCCTGCAGGAACCGTCCCGCGATTACGCCATCGATTATCCGGTGGTCGCAGG
Organism: Binataceae bacterium (SeqCode); assembly: GCA_036494985.1. Taxonomy (GTDB): domain Bacteria; phylum Desulfobacterota; class Binatia; order Binatales; family Binataceae; genus DASXNP01. Next base: position 1,265 of record DASXNP010000242.1, on the reverse strand, counting down.
AAACCGTCAGCATCATGGTCTTACCGACCACGATCTGGCCGCCGCGCACCACGGGCCGATCTTTGATCGCGCTGACCGCAAGGATCGCGGCCTGCGGCGGCACGATCACAGCGGCGAAATGCTCCACGCCGAGCATTCCCATGTTGGAAATGGTAAACGTGGCGCCCGAAAGTTCTTCCGCGGTAAACGGGGTGTGCTGTCCGGCCTTTGCCACCAATCGATGGGCCACGCGCGCGATCTCCGGCAGCGACAACCGCTCGCAGCCTTTGATCACCGGGACAATCAAGCCGTCCTCGACCGCGACGGCCATCCCGATATTGATCTCCGGGAAAATGTTGACACCGTTGTCTTCGTAGCTCGCGTTGATTCGCGGATATCTGCCCAACGCCAGCGCGCAAGCCTTCACCACGATATCGTTGAAGGTGATCACGACATCAAACAGCTCGGTCACCTCGAACGATTTTTTTAGCTTGACCGCTTCCTCCATGTCGATTTCCGCGGTGACGTAATAGTGCGGTATCTCGCGCTTCGAGGCCGCCATCCGCTGGGCGATCGTCCGCCGCATCTTTGACAGTTCCTCGCGCGTCCCGGGCGATCCCTCGCGCGGCGCAACAATCCGCCGCTGTCGAAAAAGCTGTTGCTCGCGCAAAAAATTGTCGATGTCCTGTTTGGTAATTCGTCCGTCGGGCCCGCTCCCTTTGATCTGGGTCAGGTCGATCCCAGCTTCTTCGGCCGCGCGGCGCGCAAGCGGCGACGCTTTTAGCTTGTGCGCGTCGCCGTCCTCGGCCTTCGCGTGTGGTATCGGCGCGGTCCGCTGCACCCTTTGCGTATCGGCTGGCTCGCTCCTGAGGGTTGTTCCAGGGTTTGCTTGCGGAGCGGAGCTCGCTTGGGAGCCCGGGGGCGTCCTCGCTACGAGCTCGGGTTCCGGCCTGGTTTCTTTGGAAGGGGCCTCCGCGCCTCGCTCCATCGGCTTGCGACCGTTCCCCTTGCGTTCGACGGCGCGCAATTCGACCGGCTTGGTCCGTTTGTCGCTAAGGAGCCGGTCGCTGGACTCTCTTTCTTGGGGCTGGTGGTCTCGGCCCTGCGGACTCAAGTCTGCCGTTTTAGGTTGCTGGCCAATTTGCGCCGCCGCCGGCTTGGCCGCTGCGCCGCGGTCGTCGCTCATCAGGGCGATAACTGCTCCCACCGGCGCGCTATCGCCCTCCTGAAGCTTGATCTCGCCCAGCACGCCGTCGTCGAACGCCTCCAAAATCATATCCGCCTTG
>DASXNP010000241.1:0-5391 GCA_036494985.1 Binataceae bacterium (SeqCode) | reverse complement strand
TTCTCGCCACCCAGCGTCCGTCGGTGGATATCCTAACCGGCCTCATCAAGGCAAACCTTCCGGCGCGCATCTCGTTTCAGGTCACCTCGCGAGTCGATTCGCGCACGATTCTAGATTCGATTGGTGCCGAGCGACTGCTTGGCTCGGGCGACATGCTCTTCATGCCGCCGGGCACTGCCAAGTTGCGCAGGCTGCACGGCCCGTTTGTATCCGAGGAGGAAATTCGTAAGGTCGCGGATTTTTTGCGCGCGCAAGGCTCCCCCGACTACGACCTTGCGATACTTGAGACAAAACCTCCCGGTGTGGGCGATGACGACGACAATTTCGATGATTTCAGGGACGATCTCTACGATGAGGCCGTGCGGATCGTGATCGAGACCAACCAGGCGTCGATTTCGGCGATTCAGCGACGGCTGCGGATCGGCTACAACCGCGCCGCCCGGATGGTCGAGCGGATGGAGCGCGAGGGCCTGGTAGAGCCGGCGGACGGAGCAAAACCGCGCGCCGTGCGCGCTGAACGCTTCTGACGATTTCGCTATTGAACCGCGGGTAACGCCACCAGCGTGGAGCCGGTGTGGCTGTCGACTAACTCAAAGGTCGCGACGATTTCGCGCGAGTCGCACGAATTGGTGTTAGCGCGAAATGCTCCACCATAAACCAGCTCGACCGCAGTAGGATCGGCGGAGAGGGTTATGCTCTTGGCCTGACCGGGCGTGAGCGACACGATACTGGAGTTCAGGACATTGGCGTTGTTGTCGACCAGAGCCAGATTCGCCGAGCACGCTGGCAGCGTTGCGGGCGAAGGCCGCCGCAGGGCATTGAGCCTGACGGTCTGGTTGGCCGCCACGCCCAACACTCCCACAATCGAGAGAGCAATGCCCATTTCGATAAGAGTGAACCCGGATTGTGCTTTCGCTTTGTCTACCAACTTCATCGGATGACTCCTCATACGCTCGATTTAGTCAGCCCTAGACTGCGGCGGCAAGTCCCGCCAAGGCCGGGAAGTGAGGAGCGCTTGGTCTAATTTCGCGCCGGCGCAAGACCCCTTACCAATCGGGGCCCTCGCCGCTTAGCGCCGGCATTCCCGAATGCGCCCACAAACCGCCGTCCGCGACAATAAACGCGCCGGTGACAAACGACGACTCATCGGAGGCTAGGAACAGCGCCACGTTGGCGATCTCCTGCGGCTCGCCGTAGCGACCCATCGGAATCGCTTCGCGAATCTTGCCGAAAATGTCGGGACGCGACTCGCCGAGTCGCTTGAGCGGAGGAGTAAGAATGGGACCCGGACACACCGCGTTGCAGCGGATTCCTTTGCGCGCGTATTCGATTCCAGTAACCCGGGTGAGGTTGACCACAGCGGCTTTTACGGCGTTGTAAGCGCCGAGGGTATAGTCGCCGGCGAGCCCGGAAACCGACGCGGTATTGATGATCGAGCCCCAGTTTTGGGCGAGCATAATGCTAAGCGCGATTTTCGTCGCATACCAATAGGCGGTTAATCCTACATCCAGCGTCCGCTGCCATCCTTCGAGGGACAACTCGCCGACTCGCCCCGCTTCCATCCAGATCGCATTGTTGTGCAGCACGTCGAGCCGGCCGAACTTGTTGGTCGCGAACTTGAGCATCGCCTCGATTTCAGGAGGGCGTCCCGCGTTGGCGCGCGTGAACTCGGCAGTGCCACCCGCCTTGCGAATCTCATCGACGACGCGATTGCCGCCTTCTTCGTTAAGATCAACCACAACCACCGCCGCCCCTTCCCGCGCGAAAGTCTTAGCGGTCGCCTCCCCGATTCCCGATCCCGACCCGCTGATCAGCGCTACCCTGTCTTTCAGTCGCATGAATGGCCCCCTCTCCCCTTTCGTTTTGCGGATGCCGTGACCCCCTACCAATCGACACTTTGACCAGTCAGGCTCGGCATTCCCGAATGCGCCGTCAGGCCGCCGTCTGCAACTATGTAAGCGCCGGTCACGAACGAGGCTTCGTCGGAGGCCAGAAACAAGACCACGTTGGCGATTTCCTGCGGTTGGGCCCAACGGCCCATCGGCGTTGCATCGCCCATCGCTTTGAACAATTCCGGACGCCGCTCGCCCATCTTGAGCTGCGGCGGTGTGGCGACAGCGCCGGGGCAGACCGCATTGCAGCGGATTCCCTTGCGCGCGTATTCCACTCCAATGACCCGGGTCAGGTTAAGCACGCCGGCTTTGATTACGTTGTATGCACCAAGTGAGTAATCGCCGTGCAAGCCGCAGATCGAGGAAGTGTTGACGATCGCGCCCTTCTTCTGCGCCAGCATCACTTCGATCGCCTTTTTGGCCGTGTACCAGTATCCGGTCAGCCCCACGTCAAGCGAGCGCTGCCACTTGTCCAGTTCCAATTGATCGGTTCGGCCAACGGCCAAATAGACCGCGTTGTTGTGAAGGATGTCCAGGCGCCCGAACCGCTCGGTCGTGAACTTGATCATCCGCTCGATTTCGGCGGTCCGTCCCGCGTTGGCACGGATGAATTCGGCCGCGCCTCCCGCCTGGCGAATCTCACCCACAACGCGCTTGCCACCTTCGGCATTCAGGTCGGCGATCATGACGGCCGCCCCCTCGCGGGCGAAAGTCTTCGCGGTCGCCTCCCCGATTCCCGATCCGCCGCCGGTTATCAGCGCAACCTTGTCTTTCAATCGCATATTTTGCTTCCCCGATACTGGCCGAAGCTTGGTTCGGCTATTCCAAATCTTCGGGTGTCATCCGAGTTATCCAATGCTGGTAGTCGCCCTCATAGGCCACTGCCTTTTGCCGTTCGCGGACCCGAACCATGATCGATTCGATGGTCGATTCGCTCAGCACCGGGCGCGCTGCGACAACTTCGCTTAGGCTTTCAGCCTCGCTTTGCGCTTTTAGTCGTACGCCTTCGCCGATCGCCACTCTTTCCTCGCTCAGACCAAGGTAGCTTTCTGCGATCTTGGTTCCAATCTCGGTGCCGCTATCCAGTGAATCTTTGATGTTGCCCTTGCCCGTGAGCACGTTGCCCGCCGCGAAGACTGCGGTAGGCCCATTGATCAAGAGACCGGCTTTCTGGTCCGCGTAAGTATAGGTTTCTCCCCTTTGGGGGATTCCTGGAATCGGCTCCGGAATGCTGCCGATCGAGCTTATGGTCATCGGGGCGCGGACGGGCTTTGCGCTATCGGCCACGGTACGGACCTGTCCGTCGGCGAGTTCGGTACGGCTCATCTGAACGCCGGATAGCCGTCCAGCCTCGACGATCAGGCCGGTTGGCAAACTCAATTCATCGAACCTGAAGAGATACTTGCGCTGGGCTTTTTCGAGAATCTTAGCGCGCGCTTGACGCAGAGCGTCCTGGCGCTTGAGCGGTGCAGCAGGCGGAATGTCCGACAGCGGCATGTCGAGCGCACGGCGCCGATAGAAAAGGTGGCAAGGCTCTACGCGGAGTTCTTCCCACTTCAGATGGTGTGAAGCGAGCACCGGTTCTATTCCTTCGCGCTCCACCCGCACCATCTGCTCTTCGATTCCGCGCTGGCGAAGCGCCCGCAGGGTGGCCTCGATCTGCAAAACCTTCACAACGTCGAAAGAGGCCAGCCCGCCACCCTGGACGATCGTGGCCGGTACGATTTCGTAGCGCGGACCGTCGTAACCGCTCTCCAGATAGTGGTTGAACCAGTAAATAAACGAATTTTGATAGACCAATCCGCGTCCAGCGAGCGCATCGGCGCCCTCGACGGGAAACGGCCGATCCCGCCATGCGCCGTGCGTCAGGACGATCCCGCTTAGGCCCCACTGCTCAACCATCTCTTTGAAGTCGAGGTCGCGGCCCAGACGCGTCAGCGGAACGTAGTCGATGTTTGGAAGAGCGAGCCGTCGGTCGATTTCGCGGTACTCGTCCTTGCGCTGCTTCACGTGCCATCGCGGAAGGCCGTCCTCGATCTTTCCGTAGGGACGCGCGTTCTGTTCGAAGACGACTACCCGCGCACCGCGCCCAGCGAGAATCCGAGCGATTTCGGATCCAGCGGTCGCGGCGCCAATGACTGCCACGAAATGCTTTTCGATCGACGCCATGGGCCGTAAATGCTTACCGTCTCCCCGCCTTGGGAGCAACCCCGATGACCTTATCGATAATCATCGCCTGCAGTTCGCATGATCTCGATCCGAGGATTCGCTATCTTGTCGTGATGCCTTTTGCCGCCCGCCCTAGCGATCACCTCGGGGTCCTACTGGTACTCGCCAATTTGCTGGCGTCGGTGGGATGCTATGCCCCATACTACGTGGCCGCCTCGGAAGGACATGGCACGGAGACCAGTGTGGGCGAGGAGCACGAGGTGGACCTGCCGGCGAGCGATTCGTTCGTTATGTCTCAGGATGTGCTGCGCGCAGAGGGAATATTGTTCGAGGTCAAGCCCAACGAGACGGTTGACACCTTCTGGGAGGACACCGGTCTTCCGGTTTCAGGGATGGCCAATTTCATGGGTGTCAAGCCGCAGTATCGCTATGAAATCCAAACCGTTGCAGTCTCTCCCAGTCGAAGCCGCGTCGTAGCAAATGTTCAGGGCCGGGATATGACTGACGCCCAGATAACAGCCTTCAAGGCGGGTCAAAAGTTCGACTTTTTCAACAAGCTCGACCGCCTTGTTGCCCAAGCGCCTGCCTCGACGGTCCCCGCCAGCGGCGGCGTCAACTACGCCCTGCTGCCCAGCGAGGACCTCAAAGGACTGGCCAAACGCGTCACGGGCAACCCGAGCAATTGGCAGCAGATAGCCAAGGACAACGGTCTATCATCTCCGGATACGGTCCCTTCGTCTCAGACTATCTGGGTCCGAAATTCGCTGCTTAAAAAGGCAGAAAGCGCTAAAACCAGCCCGTGACGGCGCGATGGTCTAATTGCTAATGATCGGAAGTGTCGTACTCCGGGCATAGCCCGGCGGGACTCACCGCCGCCACAACCGTTAGGAACTGCTCGAAAGTCATCTGGAGATTTAGAAACCCCCCTTGGCAGAACACCCAACCGTAGTAGTCGAGAATTTCGTCGGGTATCAGCAGCGGCAACCGCGGCAGGCTGGATACTACGGGAAAGGGCCGCGGCCCGGCCGTTTTTAATATGCTCAGGGGCTCGATCGATTCATCAAAGGTCTCAGGAATGGCACTGCCTTCCCAGAGCGGAACAACCTTGCCTTTGCTCGCGCGTGCCATCGACTTCAACTGGCCTCCTACCGGTGAGTACTCAAGGATGCCACCAATGCACCCCAAATTCTAGGCAATCCGCGCCTTAGGTCAAGGCGAGTAGTTGTCGAGAACTCAGTAAAAGCGCCCTCCGAGAGGTCGCCAGTTTGTTGATAGATATGGGAAACGGTGTTCTAATATGATAATTGTTACGGGATTTCAAGGCCTGGTG
>DASXNP010000240.1:0-3044 GCA_036494985.1 Binataceae bacterium (SeqCode) | reverse complement strand
AATGAATCCGATGCGAATCCCGGCACCGAGGTCGGGCCGCAAAATCTCTGCTATGTAATCTACACCTCCGGATCGACCGGCCGACCGAAAGGGACTCTAATTCAGCACGACAGCGTGCGCCGGCTGCTAACTTCCACGGAGCATTGGTTCTCGTTCGGTCCTAAAGATGTGTGGACCATGTTTCACTCCTACTCATTCGACTTTTCGGTGTGGGAGTTGTGGGGCGCGCTCGCCTATGGCGGGCGCCTCGTAATCGTAGGCGGCGAAACGACCAAGGCTCCCGCGGAGTTCTATCAACTGCTACTCGACGAGAAGGTGACCGTACTCAATCAGACGCCCTCGGCCTTTCGGCAACTGATGCGGGTCGATGAGACGCATTGCGGCCGTAGCGGCCTTGCGTTGCGCGCGATCATCTTTGGAGGCGAAGCGCTGGATATCGCGGCGCTCGGGCCTTGGTTCGACAGGCACGGCGACCGCGTACGCCTGATAAACATGTATGGCATCACGGAAACGACGGTGCATGTCACGTATCGGGAGCTGCAGGCGGCAGATGTCGCCTCGGCCGCCGGGTATTTGATCGGGACGCCGATCCCCGATCTCGACATTTATCTACTCGATTCGGCCGGCCGGCCGGTCCCGGACGGCATGATCGGCGAGATTCATGTAGGCGGTCCAGGATTGGCGCGAGGCTATCTGCGCAGACCGGAACTCACCGCAGAGCGGTTCGTGAGCGCAAAATTCGCGCCCACGCTGCGCCTGTACCGTAGCGGTGATCTGGCCCGCCGCTTGTCCACGGGAGACTTGGACTACCTCGGCCGCATCGACCACCAGGTCAAGATCAGAGGCTTTCGCGTCGAACTGGGGGAAATCACGGCCGCTTTGCATCGCCTCGGTAGCGTCAAGGATTGCGCGGTCATCGCGCGTGAAGAGGTCTTCGGTGACTCTCGGATAATCGCGTATGTCGTCCCGGATCTTCCGAAGACAGTCGATACTCAACAGGATGGCGCAGTGACCGCCTGGCAAAGCGTCTTCGATCGCACCTACGAACACGGACGCGACGATCTTCCCAAGGATTTCAACATCGTCGGTTGGACAAGCGCTTACAGTGGCGAAGCGATCCCGGATTCGGAGATGCGCGAATGGGTCGAGGAAACCGTACGTTCGCTCATCGACCTCGCGCCGCGCAGAGTGCTCGAAATCGGCTGCGGCACGGGACTGCTGCTTTCTCGGGTGGCACCTCATTGTGAGTCATATCACGCGCTCGACTTCTCCGCTCAGGCGCTCGAATCGATCCAGGGAAATCTGCTCGACAGCAGACCGGATCTTTCGCATGTGCGCCTGCATCAGGCCTCCGCCACCGAACTTGGGCAGATCCCCGAGCGCGATTTCGACCTGATCGTCATCAATTCGGTGGCGCAATACTTTCCGAGCGCCGATTACCTGGCAAGCGTGCTCGAGGAGAGCTTGAACAGGCTCGTCGCGGGCGGTGTGCTATTCGTCGGGGATGTGCGCAACCGTGAGCTCAACCTCGCCCTCCATGCTTCGATCGAACTTCAAGGGGAGAAGGACGCATCGATCACCGATTGGGCGCGCAAAGCGCGGGAAAATGCCGAGCGGGAGCCGGAACTGCTCGTCGATCCGGCGTTCTTCATGGCATTTGCGGCTGCCCAAAAACGCGTGACGCAGGTTCAGATCCGTCACAAACGTGGCGCTTCCAAGAACGAGCTGACGCGTTTTCGGTTCGACGCATTTCTTGGAGTCGGGGGCGCGCCCAACGAGCCGGAGATGACCCTGCGCTGGTCCGCGCTCGAAGCGCATCCCGATCGGCTTCGTGAGATGGTGCAGAGGTCGGCGCCGCGTTCTTTATTGATCCGAGACGTGCCGAACTCCCGCCTTGAAGACATCGGCCCGATCTTGGAGGCATTGTCGGGTGATAGCTCCGTCGCGCGAACGAACCAGCTGCGGCTCGCGATGCTCGAGCCCGAGAAGAAAGGTAGGGCTTGCAATCCGCAAGACTTCCTGACCTTGGCCGATGAGTTAGCGTACCGGGTAGTTGCGCTTTGCCGGCCAGGCGCCCCTCTGCTCTTCGACGTTGCGTTGCAGCGTCTTTTGCCGGCGGAGGCGGGAGCGCTGCCGACCGACAAAATGGCCCTCCCTGCGCAACCTGCCTCGCAGGAGAGCTATCTGCCGCTCGAGCGATACTCCAATCAACCGCTGCGAGTACGACTCTACGATCAATTGGTCGCGGAAATCGATGGCCAGCTGTCCGGGAATTTGCCCGCATTCATGTTACCAAGCGCCTATGTGCTGCTCGACGAATTGCCGATCAATGAAAACGGCAAGTTGGACCGTAAATCGCTGCCACCGCCGCCGACGCGAGGTGCGATTGCAACCGAATACGAAGCTCCACGATCGGATTGGGAACGGCGCATAGCGCCTCTGTTCAGCGCTGTTCTCGGCCTGCGGCGTGTCGGTCGCAACGAAGATTTCTTCTCTCTCGGCGGTCACTCATTGCTGGCAGCACAATTGGTTTTCCAGATCCGCGACCGCTTCGGCGTCGACGTATCGCTGCAATCGTTGTTCGCATCCCCAACGGTGGCGGGGATTGCAACATTGCTTGGCGGAGACCGGTCTCAGGTCTCGGGCATCGATCTGCCGAAGGAAGCTTACCTGGACGACAGCATTCTTCGAAATGTGAGACCCGACAGGGCGGCCGCCACAACGCCCCGAGGAGCCTTCCTGACGGGCGCCACGGGCTTCGTCGGCGCCTTTCTGCTGCGCGCCTTGCTGGATCGAACCGACGGCCCGGTTCGGTGCTTGGTACGAGCGAGGGGCGATGATGAAGGTCGAGAAAGGCTTGCGCAGGCGCTGGCCGCGTATCGCTTGCCCGTCACCGGCCTCGGGCGGGTCATTCCGATCGCTGGCGATTTGGCGCGACCTCAATTGGGCTTGTCGGCGCAAGATTTTGCGGCGCTGGGCGCCGAAGTCGGGTCGATCTACCACAACGGCGCCGCCATCAATTTCGCGTTCCCTTACAGCGCCGT
>DASXNP010000239.1:0-9372 GCA_036494985.1 Binataceae bacterium (SeqCode) | reverse complement strand
ATTTGGCCTTCCAGGAGAAGGCCGCCGGCGGCCGTCGCGTTCCTTATATTCCCGCTCTGCATGCTGTTCGTGTGGCTCACGCACTCGGCGGAATACGAAAGCTTTGCACTCTCGACGGCGATCATCCTGATCGTCCCATGTGCCTGCTGTGCGGCATTGCCGCAGTCTGGGCTCGGCACATGGATAACAACATTTTCACCCAGATCGGTTTCGTGGTGTTGGCGGGTATGAGTGTGAAGAACGCCATCCCGATCGTCGAATTTGCCAAGCAGCAGCAGGAACATCACCCTGGCATGAAGGCTGCGGACGCCGCGATCGAAGCCGCCCGCCTACGCCTGCGGCCGATCCTCATGACCAGCTTCGCATTCATCTTCGGCGTGATTCCGCTGATCGTCGCGACCGGCGCCGGCGCCGAAATGAGACCGGCTCTCGGCACGGTTGTGTTTTTCGGGATGATCGGCGTGACGTTCTTCGGAGTGTTCCTGACCCCTGTGTTCTATACGACGATTCGTCGTCTGAGTGAGCATCGTCTTGTGCCTACAGAGAGGCCGGTCAGAAGCCTTCCCGCGTATGCCGCAGGCGGGGACAGACCTGCGGTAGCAGCTTCGATTGGGTGAAAGCCGTGATGGCTCGGCCCGTCTTTGGTCTATCTAGGCCCGGCTATCTTGAGCCGTCGGCGGGCCGCGACCCGTTGCGCGCTAAGGCATCGGGGTTGCCTGCCTGGGCGTATCCGCGACTCTGGCAATCATGAGGCCCCGCGCCGAGCCGAAACCTTTGGCCAACAGGGCGGGGTTGCGGATCAAATCGAGGCGACCGCATCCGCGGATCGATCAGGACCGCAAGCAAAGAAGATCGTGGACCGGAACGCAGCCCACGGCTTCGCTGCCAGGCATACCGGCACCGGCGAGATTTCGGTTGGGAGCGCGGGATGAAATTTAACCAAGCGTTTCATCTTTGTGCTTGAGCAGGGTTGATCAGCAACGAACAATAGATGCAGGGGAGAAATATATTCGGTGAGAGCGATTGCACTTGAACTCGGATTTTACCGGTTCAGGACGGGCGAGTTGGCAGGCCGCGCCAGTGTCGATTTGAACTGGTTCGGTTCGACTATCAGGTAGTCGGCGGTATTCATCCCGGATAGGCGCGGAAGCTGGGCTTAGGTGCATCGAACGCAGGCTTTTGCATGCATGCAGTCAGGGGCAGAGCCCTGGGTGCAAAAGGTGAAAGGAAACAGGGCTGAATTTGCGGGACTTTTCCGTGGCATCGCGATTGCTGAAGGTGAGGACGGCGTCGCGTGAAGGGTCGGCAACTCGAGGAGGAACGGTCTTGAGCTATGCAAATGACATGGGCGCAGCATTTTACGATTTTCTCGGCGAGGCGGGTGACCGGGCGTTCATGGGTCCGCTGCGGCGAGAAGTGGTCGGCCGCGCGCAGGGCGTGGTAGTCGAGATCGGCTCCGGCACCGGTCGGAACTTTCCCTACTATCACGCGGGAAAGGTAAACTATCTGTACGCAATCGAACCGAACCTGCAGATGGCTCGAAGAGCGGTTCCGCGCGCCGACGGCACCGATCTGCTGATCGAGTTCTTGGAAGATGACGCCGAGCGGCTGCCCTTTGAGGATGGATTTGCCGACACGGTGGTCGCGACCCTCGTGATGTGCACGGTGCAACGTCCGGAGGCGGTCTTGCGCGAAGTGAAGCGGATTTTGAGACCCTCGGGCAAATTGCTGTTCATCGAACATGTGAGGTCGGACGAGCCGTGGCGCGCCACCCTCCAGGATTGGGCGACGCCGCTTACCCGGATGTGGTCGTCGAACTGCCATCTGAACCGGGCGACGGTCGATCTGATTCGAGCCGGTGGATTTAGGATCGAAGACCTACGGCGCATCAACGCGGGCGCTCCCTGGATGCGGCCGTTCGAGGCAGGCGTGGCCTCGCACGCGCAGTAGCGAGCACGAAGCAATCCGAAGCGAGGAGCGATCATGGACATCCACTCGACCGCCGATAATATGATTTTCGGCGAGGACCCGATGGACCAGACTTGCGAGCGATGCGGCGGCGCGATGCCATCCGATGCGATTTTCTGTTCGCACTGCGGCGAGCGGGTCGCCCCCCGGGCCGCGCGCTCGCGATCGAGTGAATTCGAAGACGTTTCGGAGCGATCGCGGTTAATCGCGCTGCTGCTGTGCTTGTTTCTCGGCTACTTCGGCGTCCATCGCTTCTACGTCGGCAAGATCGGCACGGGTGTGTTGTGGCTCCTGACCGGCGGGTTGTTCGGAATCGGATATGTCGTCGATGCGATTTTGATCGCGGTTGGAAGCTTTCGCGACAGTCACGGTCTGCGACTGGTGTTCTGGGACGACACCGCAATTTAGACCGCCGCTCCTTTCGTGTTCTTAGCCGGTCGTGCACCGTGCGCTAGTATTCGGACATGGCGGACAACACCTCGGAAGTGTCGATGAAAGCAATGGCGGTGCGGACCCCTGCGCCGATTGAGTCAAGCCCGCTGATTCAGATCGAGGCGCCGATACCGACGCCGGCGCTCGGTGAGATCCTGGTCAAGGTAATCGTCTGCGGCGTCTGCCGGACCGACCTGCACGTTAGCGAGGGCGAGCTGCCGGCGAAAAATCCGCAGATCATACCGGGCCATGAAATCGTCGGCGAGGTGGTGACCAGCGGCGTTGGATGCAAGCGGTTCGCACCCGGAGCCCGGGTCGGAATAGCGTGGCTGCGCGAGACCTGCGGCGTCTGCGTGTATTGCAGTCGGGGACGAGAGAATCTTTGTCTGAACGCGCGCTTTACGGGTTATGATCATGACGGGGGATATGCAGAGTTCGCAACGGTGCGCGAGGACTTTGCTTACGAGATTCCGCACTGGATCGGTGATGAGGAGGCGGCACCGCTGCTGTGCGCGGGAATAATCGGTTATCGAGCCATCAGGCAGGCCGAGCTAAAGCCGGGCGCAACGATAGGCCTGTATGGTTTCGGCGGATCGGCGCATATCGCAATTCAAATCGCGCGGCATTGGGGATGCAGGGTGTTCGTGATGACGCGCGGCGGGGTCCACCGGGAACTGGCTGAGAAGATGGGGGCGGATTGGGTGGGCGAGGCGAGCGATGCGCCTCCGGCACCACTGGATTCGGCGATCCTGTTCGCACCGGCGGGCGGACTGGTGCCCGCCGCGATGCAAGCGCTCGATAGAGGGGGTGTGCTTGCGATTGCAGGAATCTACCTGAGCACGATCCCCGCGCTTGACTATAAGCGCGATCTCTTCCAGGAGCGGGTGTTGCGCAGCGTCACCGCGAACACGCGCCAGGACGCGATCGAGTTTCTGAAGCTCGCGGGCGAGATTCCGATCAGAACGCACACCACCGCCTTCGGACTGGCCGAGGCGAATGTCGCGCTGCAGATGCTCAAGCACGATGAATTGAAAGGCGCCGCCGTCTTACGAATCTAACCAAACCGTCATTGCGCAGGCGCGGTCCGCCTCGTTGAGCCCGCCTGACCGTCGTGGTTTGATGCGTGCGGTGACGACGGTGCGGACTAGCCATCACCGTGGGCGCAGACTGCAGCGCTTTCGCGAACGGTTGAGACCCCGAAAATTCGAGGTGTTGCTCGGGTTAATCCTGATTCTGTTCGTCGTTCATCCCTTTTTCTTCAACATCGGACCCGAGCGAGTCACCTTCAGCCTGCTGTTGGCGTCGGTATTGATCTGCGCGCTCTACAGCGCCTTCGAACGGCGGCGCAACGCTGCGGTCGCGATCGCATTTGCACTGCTGGTGTTTGTTGGACGCGCGCTGCCGGCCTTCGCGACCAGCGCGACGGTATACGTCACGGTCGAGTCGGCGCTGATGCTGCTGATGGCGATCGCGGCGGGAGCCATCATCGTGCAGGTGCTGAACGCGGATGAAGTAACCAGGGACACCATATGCGCCGCGATCTGCGCATACTTCATGATGGGTCTCGCTTGGGGTGTGATCTACTCAATCCTGGATTTCGTTCGTCCGGGCTCGCTTCACTCCGAGGCCTTCGTCGTGAAGCTGCGCGCGCCGGGCGCGATTGCGCATTTCGTGCTCCTCGATTACGTCGAGTTCAGTTTTGTCACGCTGACGTCGCTCGGGTACGGGGACGTGGTTCCGGTGTTCCCGGGGATTCGGGCGGTTGCGCTGGTGGAGGCCGCGGCGGGGCAGTTCTATATCGCGGTATTGATCGCACGACTGGTGAGCATTCAAACCGCTCGCCACCTCGAGCGGCGCCGCGACTCGGCCAGGGTCAAACGCTGAGTTCGCGCCCGGATCTGACGCCCGCTATCATTCCACTTTGCGAAAAGCGCGCGTCTTTACCAAGGGGGAAGCACGATGGATGTAAGCAAGATCCGAATCGGCGAGAATCCACCCCACGACGTCAACGTGCTGATCGAGATTCCGCAAGGCGGCGCACCGGTCAAGTACGAGATGGACAAAGCCTCCGGAGCAATGTTCGTCAACCGGTTTCTGCATACCGCGATGTTCTATCCGGCCAACTACGGCTTCATTCCAAACACGCTTTCCGAAGACGGCGATCCCTGCGATGCGATGGTGATATCGCAGATTGCGGTCGCATCCGGAGCGGTAATCCGAGCGCGCCCGATCGGGGCCCTGATGATGGAAGACGAGGCGGGAATCGACGAAAAGATCATCACGGTGCCGATCGACCGCCTAAGCCCCTACTCCAGTGGCATCAAGGAGCTAAACGATCTCCCGCTCGGAACGCTCGACGTGATCAAGCATTTCTTCCAACATTACAAGGATCTTGAGAAAGGAAAGTGGGTGAGGGTCGTGCGATGGGTCAAGCGCGACCAAGCAAAGCGGCTGATCTTGGAAGGGATCGAGCGCGCGGCTGGCATCGGCGCGAGTCCCCGGGCCGGGTCGGCCAATGAGCGAGGGGTTAAGAAGCGGAATCGGGCGTCCGCTTAGCGCTCGGCTCTTCTTCCGAGCCCGGCAGGATCTGTCCGGGTTGCGGTCCGGGAACGATTCCGGCCAGGTCGGGGTCTTCTCCGGGATTGGGTCTGGGGCGCGATCCTTTTTCGCTTTGGCGCTGGGCGCGCCGCTGCTCCTTGTTTTGGAGCTTTTGTCTGCGCATCTGTTCTTTGCGGCGTTTTTCCAAATTTTGCCTCCCGCGTTCAGTTTGAAATCAAGAAGGGCGGGCTAAAAAGCCCGCCCTCCGGTGTCGCCTGCTCTACCAGCGATTGCGGCCGCGGCCCGCACCGCCAGCGCCGGTGCTGCGGCTGTTGCGATTGCCGCCGCCAAAGCTAGACTCACGCGGCTTGGCTTCGGAGACCTTGATGTTGCGGCCTTTCAACTCTGACTCGTTGAACTGCGTGATTGCTTTGGAAGCATCGTTCGCATTGGCCATTTCGACAAAGCCGAAGCCCTTGGATTGGCCGGAGAATTTATCGGTGATCACCGCTACGCTCTCGACCTGACCGGCCTGCGAGAAGAGGTTCTGCAGGTCGTCATTGGTTACTGAGTAGGCCAGATTTCCTACATACAATTTGCTGGGCATAGTGCCCTCCGTAAGTTAAGTGCTGGGAAGTTTTCGAAAAGAAATCCCGGGCTCATTCCCAGGCTGCTTATTGCGGAAGAAATCCGAGCGGTTATGCTAGAACCTTACACTCTATCGCACCGCAATAATAGAGCCGCCGCTAAGTGTTCTTAAGTTGTCTCTTCGGCTCTTGGGAAGTCCAATTCGGCTGCTTGACTTCGGAACCCGCAGCGCTTGTGTATTGGCCGCTGGGTGCTTCTCCTGCTCGAAAAGAAGAGCTACGGGACTATTCGGCGGTCATTTTTAGGGCGCTTCGATACAGGAAGGGCACGCTGAATCTCGGTGCCCGCCTGGTTCCCAGAAGCTGGAAGAAGCCGACTTCTACCAGCCGTTCGGCCAGTCGCGTTGCGCTCGGTTGATCGACTGCCCACACCAGCGCGAGGCTTTCAGCGCTCTGGACCGGCTTTTCGCCTTCGAGCTTTTGCATTTTGTCGCGCAGATCGGGGAACTCCGCGCAAAGGGTCTGTTCGAATCGGACCTTGGAAACCTCGGGCACGGCTCCGACCAAAGCCGCTCGATCGAAGAGCTGCTCTCCCTGAGGCAGAGGGTGGCCGATCTCCAATCGTCGCAGCTGCACGTCGCGCGCGGATGAAAAGAGGTGGACCAATTCGCGAGGTGCGGTGTTTCGCGAACCGTCGCGGGTGTGCTGCAGAATCCATTCGAAGGTTCTAAGCGGATGCTTGGCGTTAATTTTGATTGGAAAGATCCGATAGAAGACGTCCGATTGTTTCGAAGTATCGGAGAGGGTCGAATGGAGATCGACCTGGTAGAAGGCTCGCAGCGCGTCGTTGTGCAACACGCGGCGGATCACGAGATTCAGCAGCGATGCTTCGTCCCAAGCTATTGTGATTTGACGAGTAATGTGGCTGGCCTCGCGGAAGCCGCCTTTGATGATGCTCTTCCAGAGATCGGTGCGCAGGAAGATCTTGAGTGAGATCTGAGTGAACTGGCGAAGGTCGAGATAGGCCCTGAACAGGGTTCGGAGTGCGTTGCGTTCGAGGTCGGAGGATTCGGCGAAGGCCACGTCCAGCCGATCAAGCGCGAGCCAGATGCTAAAGCCCGACTCTTCGAGCGCGGCGTTGGCGAGTTCGAGAAGATGATCGACCGAAATCCAGCCGCTGGCTGCTTCAATCGGGTTAGGCTCCTTAAACCTGATCCGCGCGGTGATCCCAGTAGGCACCGAGATGAGCGGGTCCACTTCCAGCGTACTTTCAAACGCGATCGCATCCCCTCTGACGAGGCGCCGCACATAGTCGCGAGCCGATCTCAGGTATCCGCTAAGCGAGGCGTTACGGGGGAGCAATCTGGCCTCCTCGAGCGGTTCTATGACCTGCTTGATGCGCTCGGAGACGATGCCGTAGTCGCGCAAAGCGTGCGCGATCAGAACCAGAAAGTAGAGCTTCCAGAGATTGCGGAACTCGTTTTCGTCCGTGGGAGGGTCGGTCACGAGGTCTCGGAATGCAACCGCGCCGCGCGGATTTTCCGCCGCCACGACGATGATCCCACGGTCGAAGAGCTCCGAGGTACGGCCTAGCAGCAGCGAGTAGATCGCGCTTTTCCCAGAACCCTTCGCTCCGTAGACGACGTCGATGTCTCCGGCAAAAATCCTCTGCCACTGGTCGGTCTCGACGAAGTAAGCCCCTAGGTCGGCACCGTCCTCCTCGGCGGTGGTCTTGCCGAAGGTGGTGCTTCGCAGAATCTCGTGTTTCCCCATGCCTTTAACCCGGGGCCGACCAACCGCTCGTTACTAACGCATCCCGGAATTCGATTGAAAGCTGCCCTTGGGGGGCTCTCGGTAGACCCCTGGTTGTCAAATCAAGACCGACGTCGGGATGTGAGATGGAGGCACTCACCGAAGATTTCAGCTCTTGGGGAGTCCGAGGGTGCGTTCGGCGATGATGTTCTTCTGGATCTCGCTGGTACCGCCGGCGATTGTGTATTGACGCGCACTGAGCAGCCGGTTGAGCCAGCGCGGGGCATCTTCGACGTAAGGAAGCGGTGAGGCAACCAGCGCATGAGCACCGAGCAGCTCGGCCGCGAAATGTGAGATTCGCACGCCGAGCTCCGATCCGACCAGCTTCAGCATCGACCCTTCCGGCCCAGGTGGCTGGCCTCTTAGACTGCGCGTAAGGCCGCGCAGGCGCGCGTACTTGATGGCCTCGCCCTCGATTATGAACTGCACCAGCCGCTGGCGAACCCAAGCCTGACGCCAGGCTGGCGCGCCATCGATCAGAACTTTTCCGGATAGCTCGATCAGACGTTGGAGCTGAGCGCCATGACCTCCCCCCGGCGCGCCGCTGGCGCGCTCGAAGGCGAGCGTGGTCATTGAAACCTTCCATCCCTCATTCTTGGGACCGACCAAATTCTCTTTGGGAATCTGAACATCACCAAAGAAGACTTCGTTGAAATGCGAATGGCCGTTCATCAAGACCAGCGGCCTGACCTCGACGCCGGGAGTTTTCATATCCAACAGCAGATAGCTGATGCCCTTGTGCTTGGGCGCAGTCGGGTCGGTGCGGGCCAGCATGAACATCCAATCGGCGTACTGCGCGCCTGAGGTCCATACCTTCTGACCGTTGACCAGGAAGTAGTCGCCCTTGTCCTCGGCGCGGGTCTGAAGCGAGGCCAGATCAGATCCCGCGTTGGGCTCGGAGTAGCCCTGACACCAGATATGCTCACCGCTGAGAATCTTGGGAATGAAGCGAAGCTTCTGCTCTTCGGTCCCGACCACCATCAGGGTGGGGCCGCACATCCCGAAGCCGAAATACCCGGGCAATACCGGAGCGCGCGCTCGCGCATATTCCTCGTCGTAGATGATCTGCTGGAGCAGGCTTGCGCCGCGGCCGCCGTACTCTTTGGGCCACGAGATCCCGGCCCAGCCGTCGGCGTTGAGCTTGGCCTGAAAGGCGCGGCGCCGGTTAAAAACTTCCCGATTGGGGGCGACCCGCTCGTCCGCGGCGTCATCGACTTTGAGGTCGTCGGGGAGGTTGGCAACAAGCCACGCGCGAAACTCGCGGCGGAAGGCCTCTTGTTCGGGCGTGAAATTGAAGTCCATCTTGGCTGCTGCCTCAGAAGAAACCCTTACTACGAATCGTCTCCGAGGTCATGCTGCAAGGCTCCCAGTCCCGAGACCCAGCGGCGCAAGGCGGGCGTACTTGCGCAGCGGAACTCCTCGCTCGGCGCGCGGCATTTAGGCGAAGCGGCCCGCTAGATCTCAAGGAGCGCCGTCCCGACCAAGTCCGGGCATTACCCGGCCCTTGGAGGAACCGGAGCAAAGTGGTTGAGAGGCCCGTGACCGTGGCCAAGGCCCGGCGCGGTTGAAATCGCGCAGGTGAGATACTCCTTGGCATCGGCGACTGCGGTTTTAAGATCGGCTCCCCGCGCAAGACCGGCAACGATGGCCGCGGATAGCACGCAGCCGGTGCCGTGGGTATTGGTGGTGGCGATTCGTGGCGCGCAAAATTCTTCGAACGAATCGCCGTCGTACAGGATGTCTATCGCATCGCCGCCTGGCGCGGCAGCGCCTGGGAGATGACCACCCTTAACCAGCGCAGCGCGGGCGCCGAGATCCACCAGCGCCCGGGCGGCATCGCGCATGGCAGAGGTGGAATCGATCCGCGCGCGCGTTAGTATTTCGGCTTCGGGAAGATTGGGAGTCACCAAGCGCGCGAGAGGAATCAGACAGCCGCGCAGCGCTTCGACGGCGTCTTCGGCCAACAGGCGATCGCCGCTGGTCGCGACCATTACCGGATCGACGACCAGATTCGGAATTGGACGCTTAGTAAGCC
>DASXNP010000238.1:0-2013 GCA_036494985.1 Binataceae bacterium (SeqCode) | reverse complement strand
CCGCCAGCCAGAGTATTTCCTCGCTCGTCACCGTGAACTCTTCGTCGAGGCTCTCGCGGAAATAATGCAGCCCGTGAAGGATACGATCTTCATCTTTTCTGCTCATTCAATTCTTCCGCTGATTCAATCCGCCGGCATCGCCATTCGTTCACACGCACCTTTATACACCGTCGCCGCGCGCGCCCAGCACCTGAATGGTGCGATACCGGAATATGTCTGATGGGTGTATTTCGCCGGAGGAATCAAGCAACATTTGGCGATCGTGGAAATCGCGATCTACTTCATCATCGCCGGCGTGGGCGTAAGCCTCGTCCTTTGCGCGGCCGTTGCGGCGAAGAGCTTCTGGGACGAGCGCGCGGACTACGTGCGCACGCCGCCCGCGGCGATTTCGCGGCACCCGGAACACACCGGGATCGAGGGCCTCGCTGAAGTATCCATCTCGGGCGCCGATGGGCCGCCGGTGGCCGGCTGGTACGCGCCGTCGCGCAATCGCGCCGCCATCATTCTGGTGCATGGCACCGGCGCCGACCGCTCATCGCTCCTGTTCGAGACGGGATTTCTATCGCAGGCCGGCTTCGGTGTGCTCGCGGTCGATCTCCCGGGGCAAGGTGCAAGCGAAGGTCGCACCCGCTGGGGAGTTCCGGAAAGACTCGCCATCACCGCGGCGGTCGATTGGCTACGGGCCCGCGGCGAAGTCGATCCCGAGCGCATCGGAGGATTCGGCTTTTCGATGGGTGCTTACGTTTTGACGCAGGCTGCCGTTCTAGATCGCCGGTTGCGCGCGGTGGCGCTCGTGTCGCCGCCCAATGACGTCGTCGAGCACAACTGGCTCGCGAGTGCCAAGTGGGGACTCCTGACCCAGGTACCTTGCTATCTGGCGTTGCGCGCGTACGGCCAGTCGCTCGACCTGCCTCCCAAGAATGTCATTGGGTCGATTTCTCCGCGGGCCGTTCTCATCGTCGGAGGCCTTCTCGACCGGCTGGTGCCCGCATTCATGGCGCGGCAGCTTTTTTCCGCGGCCTGTTCGCCGAAGGAGTTGTGGCTGGTGCCCCGCGCGCACCACGACGACTTTGCGCAAATCGCCGGACCGGAGTACCGCAACCGCCTCGCCGGCTTCTTCGCTCGTACGCTTCTCTAAACCAACGTTTTTGATTGAACGCTTGCGACCGCAGGCGGTCTTTAAAGATAACCGAGCAGCGGTCGGGAGTATATAGGCGCGCTTCACGTTGCTCGATCGCAACGCGCCCGTCCTCGTGTCAGCGGCGGCGCCGTCCGCGTATACACAGCCACAACGCATCCGACGCATGCTGCACGGCGAATGTGCAGTTGACGATTCATTAATTTTTTTCCATTGAATGCGATGAATCATTTGAAGCCGTGACGGATCTGATATACAACAGGTGTGAGAGTAAGATGATCAGTGAGAGTCGACCGCGATATAACGCTCAGTCCAATTCCCGAGTGGAGGTTCAACGATGGGAATATCAGAGCTGAAGGACGAATCATCCGATCCGGCGGATTTTCTCAATTCGCTGACCGACTTCAGCAAGCAACATCGAGCGCAGCGCTGGGAAGGACCTCTCGGGGACTTCCTGACGCAGATCCTCCCCGTCAAGCCCGTCGCTCTCGTGCGCACCAGCCACGAATATATTTGGGACATGCTGCTGTGGTACGGGCGCGACGTCGAAGGCAGCGACGTCCAGAAAGCGCGGGAGCTCTTCAAACGGGAACTATTCGGCGTCGATGAGCCCTTGGGCCGGGTAGTCGACTACTTCAAGGCGGCGGCGGCGGGCTCCGATGTGGGCCGCCGGCTGCTGCTGCTGCTCGGGCCACCCTCCGGCGGAAAGTCGACGATGGCGATCCTGTTGAAGCGTGGCCTCGAGGAATACAGCCGCACCGACGACGGCGCCCTCTATGCCATCAAGGGCTCGCCCCTGCGGGAATCGCCGTTGAATCTCATTCCGGCGAGCTTGCGCGCCGAGTTTCGAGAGACCTACGGCGTCGACATCGCGG
>DASXNP010000237.1:0-5958 GCA_036494985.1 Binataceae bacterium (SeqCode) | reverse complement strand
CTCCTGGAGCATGAGGTTGATCTCCATCTTGGCCAGACTGGCACCGAGACAGTAGTGTGCGCCGCCGCCACCGAACGCGACGTGCTCGTTGGGCGAGCGGGTTATGTCGAATCGGAACGGGTCCGAGAAGACTTCTTCGTCGCGGTTGGCGGAAATGTACCACAAGCTTACCTTGTCGCCCGCTTTGATCGGCTGCCCGCGGAGTTCGGTGTCGCGCGTTACGTTGCGGCGGAAGTACATGACCGGCGACGCCCAGCGCAGAATTTCTTCGGTAGCCGACGCCACGAGCGTTGGGTCCTCGGAGAGCATCCGATATTGATCGGGATGGTCGATCAGCGTGTTCACCCCGTGAGATAGCGCGTTGCGGGTGGTCTCGTTGCCGGCTACAGCGAGCAGCAAGAAGAACAGATTGAAGTCCATTTCCGATAGCCGGTCGCCCTCGATGTCGGCGTTGAGCAACGCGGTTACAATGTCGTCGCGGGGCTCTTCGCGCCGTTTAGCCGCAAGCGCTCCCGAATACATGAACATCTCGATGGCGGCGGCGCGCGCCACTTCCTGGCTGACGGCGTACTCCGGGTCGCGGCTGCCGATCATGCGGTTGCTCCACTCAAAGAGCTTGTGACGGTCCTCGAAAGGTACGCCGAGCAACTGGGCGATTACCTGCAGCGGCAGCTCGGCCGCCACCTCCAGCACGAAGTCGCAATCGCGCCGTTGTATCGCGCGGTCGAGAATCGCCCCAACCGCGGCGCGGATTCCGCTTGTCAGCGCGGCGATCATTCGCGGGGTAAAGCCACGGTTGACCAGCGAACGGTAACGCGTGTGATCGGGCGGGTCCATCGTGAGCATCATGCGGCCTTCCGAGGCGAGGTCGGCGTCGGGCGGGAGATCTTCCAGCGCGGTTACTCCGCCGCGCTGCTGCTCCGAGGAGTAGGTCTGAGAGTCGCGGTTAGCTGTCACCACGTCGTCATAGCGAGTGATCACCCAGAAACCGCGACCACCCGGTTCGGGATGCCGAAAGACCGGCGCGTTGCGGCGCAGATAGGTGAACCACTCGTGCGGTACGTCAAGGACGAAACCGTCGGGGTCTAGGAGATCGATCTTCCTGGTATCCATTGACACCTCTTGCTCGAGATTGAAATGAGCCGACTCTATCGATCCGTCCGCCCAGACAGACCAGCGGCCACCAACTTTCGCGTGTCGCAAAAGCTGAACGGGGTAAGCTTGCCCTCGGTAGATTGGTCGCGCGGACCGAGGTGCACCGCTGTCAAAAGCTGCGAATCTGCGCTTCATCGTTTCGCTACTGTCTCGCGATATTTCTTTAAATCACTTTCGGGTAGGAGAGTCGTGCGTGCGCCCAGCCAGGAGAAGTCGACGGGCGGGAGGCCGATCCGATGATGTAGCCATTCGGCACGATCGCGAAAAGCATTCAGATCGAGGGCATGATCGGTGTCATACCATTTCAGATCTTTCGGGTCCTTGGCGGCTTTGAACCATTGCTCCGCCATTCGTTCGGTGATGAATTCGCTGCGGCGAGCGAACTGAAAGAACACCGCGGAGGGCGAAGCGAGCCCGATGTAGCGCACAGCATTGAGATCGGCGAAGAGACCTTCGCGCCCGGGAAAATTCTTTCGAATGGACCGCTCATCGAGCGAGACCTGCGGGTAGCCGTCCATCAGAACGTATGCACTGACGCGCTCGCAAGGGCCGGCCAGCGCGCCGCCTACCGTGGCGCCGAGGCTATGGCCGACGTACCCGATGCGTTTGGAAGAGACGTCGAGTCTCGAGAAGAGGATGTCGATCGCGCGGTGGAGATCAATGACGATCTGGACGTAAGCGTCGTGCACACCCTCCGCGACCGAAAAGTCGGTCACTGCTCGCTCAGAGCGATGCCACGGAAAGCCGTCCGGGAGAATGCAGACCGCGCCCGCACGAGCGTAGAGCAGCGCTTCATCGAGCATCGAGGAGCGATCGCCGAACCCCCAGTGCATCAGGACGAGTCCAGCAAAGCGCCCCTTGGCGAGCGGAGTAACGAGGAAGGCTGGGACGCGACCGTCCTTGGGCGACCGATAGGAGATATCGTGGATGGCGGCGAAGTCGGTCCGGCGAACGCCGTGCTCGACGATGTCCAGCGGGGCGATGACGTCGTATTCGAACATGGCACACCTCCGTGCGCTCGCCGAAGAACCGCGGCGCGGCCGGCTTCCGATCTGCTAGCCGCCAAACTGATCGCGGACAGCTTTGAACGCCGCGTCGGTCACCTCAAGAGTCCGATTGATGTCGCGCTCGGAATGCGCGGCCGAGAGAAACCAGTTGTGCATCGGCGCAAAGTAAACGCCGCGGCGCGAGGCCTCGCCGCAAAAAACGCCTGAGCGCTTGAACCTGCCGCCGTCCGCTTTGAAAGACATGAAGGGCATCGCGGGCGGACCCGACCAGGTTACTTCGAGGTTATGCGAGCGAGCCTGCGCGAGGATTCCGTCGCGGAGCATCTCGCCGCTCGCGCGCATGCGTGCGATGCCACCGGCCGCTTCGAGTTCCTTAAGTGTAGCGAGCGCCGCCGCCATTGGAACTGCGCTGGTGAAATAGGATCCGGTGAAATAGACCTCCTGCGCAGCTTTTCTCAAGGAGTCGCGGCCGAGGCAGGCGGCGAGCGGGTAGCCGTTGGCGATCGCTTTGCAATAGCACGAGAGATCGGGACGGACGCCGAATAGTTCGCCGGAGCCGCCAAGATGAAGTCGGAAGCCGCAGCGGACGTCGTCCAGGATTAACACGATGCCGTCGCGATCGCACAGTTTGCGGACGCCGCTTAGGAATCCTTCGACCGGTAGTTCGAGATCGTGAGCGAAATCGTGACGGAAGGGGGAAACGATCAACGCCGCGATCGAGCCGGGGTGGTGGTCGACTACGCGGGTGAGATCGGCGAGGTCGTTGTACGCGAAGGTTAGGACATTGGAGCGATCTTCCGGAACAGTTCCGGCAAGAACGGGGGTGCACCACGCGTGGGTGCCGTGATAGGCGCCGGTTGCCGCGACCACCTTGGCGCGGCCGGTGGCCTGTCGTGCGACCTCTATCGCCCAAGTGCAAACGTCCGAGCCATTTTTTGCGAAGACCGTCCAATCGGCGAAGGGAGTGATCGAAGCGAGATGTTCGGCGAGGTCAACCCACAGAGGCGAGGGTGCATTAAAGCAGTTGCCAGAATCCATTTGGCGGCGGGCAGCTTCTTCAACCCGCGGATGGCGGTGACCGAGAACAATCGGACCGTAGGAGCACATGTAATCGATGTACTCGTTGCCGTCGACGTCCCAGACGCGGGAGCCTTCACCACGCACAAAGAAGCTCGGATAGGCGCCGGGGACCAGCATGAGCGGGGATTGATGGCCGTAAATTCCGCCCGGCACGACTTTCTTGGCGCGCTCGAAGAGTGCGTTGCTGCGATCAAATTGATAGGGGGTCATCGGATCTCCTGAGCCGCAAGGCGCTGATCAAAACATGCAATTGTCTTAGGGAGCCGGTCAAGGCGCGAGGCCCTGCGCCATGCCAGCTCCGAATTCACCCTGGTCAACGCGGGCAAGCGCCGCGGGCCTAGGATGAGCACCGGGAGGCGCGATTCCTAGCTGCGTTTATTGGCCGAACGAAGCCTCCGAGTCTGGAGTGCGGGGCTTGTCATCGTCGCGCATGATATCGATGAGATCGCGCAGTCGCTGGGGTTCCCGGGCTATTTCACAGCTCGGCGTGCGCTCGGCGATCCCGAGCAGGACCTTTTCCCTGCCCTCCGGGCGCGCTAAGGGATTCTTCGCGGCACGGTCCGGGATGGCCGACGATAACCTCGCCCCGGGTCCAGTGCGACCGAGGGGAACGGTCACTCAGGTGGGGCCAGCGCGCCGATCCGGACCAATTCCTCTCTGAGCTTTGCCCGTGAGAGCGGCTTGCAAAGAACTGCGGAAGCGCCGAGTTCGTAGCTGAGCGCTATATCGCGGTCATACATCGAACTGGTGAGGACAAAGAGCGGGACCCTGGCGGAGGGTGCATGGGCCCGCACGGCAGAGAGCACGCCGAAGCCGCCGTTCTTGGGCAGCCGGAGATCGACGATAATGAGATCGGGGCGATCCTGGTCGGTGAAATCGCGGATCAGGTCGACCGCTTCGTCAGCGGTTTCGGCATGGATCACCTCGCTGGCGGAACCCAAAAGCTGATGAAGGACGGTGATTGCGACGAAGGCGTGATCGGGATTGTCTTCGACCAGGAGAATGCGGGCACCGTATTCGAGTGAAGCGCGCTGTTCTTGCATATCGTATTTCTGTTTCGCTTGATGGACTTCAACGACCGAAAACATGGAGCCGCGAACTTCTAGTCACATTTGCAGCTTCTGAAGAGCAAAGTCCAATTCCCGTGCCGGATATTGCGCTCGCGACAAGACCCGCTTAGTCGCTGGTAGACAAAATATGTTCTGCTTACAGCAAGTTATGCCCATTTTATTTTTCATAGAATAAAAACGATTTTTTAGCGGTGTGCTAAGCAATTGGAGCATAGGCCAGTGCTAAGCAGTCGGGGCCTTATGGGTCGCCCGATGCTAAGCAGTCGGTGCACCGCCCTGTCAGACGGTGATCCAAAGCCGGCACCCGGGAACCTTGACGCGGCACGTTAACGGTCATCAAAGTGCTAGACGGTGCAGCCAACGGATTGTTTTTAAGGGGAGGCTGTAAACTGCGCTCAGGCGAAGCGCGGGGCGATCTTGTCGGCGAAGGTTTGCATGGCCCCGATGACGCGCTGATGGCCGATGAGACCGCCAATCTCGAACCAGTTGACGAGTCGCGAGAAGCCGAACCGATCGCGCAACTGGGTGATCTTGTCGATGCAGAAGGCGGGATCGCCGAAGATGCCCATGATTTCTTCGACCGTTTCGTAGCGAATGTTGCGCAGGCGATCGCGGACTTTGCTGAACTCGGCCAGGCCTTCAGCGCTCTGCGATGGCGGCTCAATAATTTCGAGCACAGCTTTGAAGTAGTTGTCCAAGCTGGGTTCGAGCGTGGCCCGGGCAGAAGCGCGATCACGCGACGGATGCACCATGAGGGCCGCGGCCAGCCAATCGTCGGGTAGGGGAACCCGGAACTTTGCGAGCTCATGTTTGTAGACCATTAGACGCTCGGCGAGGACCGGAATCGGGTTGACGGGTCCGCCGGCGAAGATCGGATAGCCGTGCTCGCCTGCGAAAGCGAAAGTGTCGGGGCTGTTGGCGGCCAGTCGGATCGGAGGGTGCGGCTTCTGCAGCGGCTTGGGGACGACGTTGATATTCTCGACATTGAAGTGCTTGCCGCGAAAAGTCAGGCGATCATTGATCCAGGCTTGGCGGCAGAATTCGATGCCCTCGGCGAATAGATCGCGGCTGGTTTCCATATCGACACCGAAGCCGCGGTAGTTCAGTGGGAACGCGCCGCGTCCAGCGCCAAATTCGACGCGGCCGGATGACAGCACATCGAGCATAGCGGTTTCTTCGGCTAGCTGCAGCGGATGATGGAGCGGCACGAGATTGACGGCGAGACCCAGGCGGATGCGCGACGTGCGTTGCGCGATCGCGGCGAGAAGGATCATTGGCGATGGCATCAACGAGAAGCGCGGCGCGAAGTGAACCTCGGCGAGCCACACGGTATCAAAGCCTAGACGGTCGGCTTCCACGGATTCATCGATGAGCTCCCGATATCGGTCCTGAACGTTCTGCGTTCGCGCCGCCGGCAGTTGGTAGAAGATGTCGAACTTCATCAATAGCCACCGAGTTGCGCGACGCGTTCGCGATGGTACGGCGGGGAGCCGAAATACGACTCATCGAAGCGCGAGCGCTTGAACCATAGATGGATGTCATGTTCCCAGGTGAAGCCGATACCACCGTGCATCAGGACCGCGCGATCTGTAGTGCGGCTGTAGACCTCGGAGAGGCGCGCCTTCGCCATCGCGGCCGCGCGAGGG
>DASXNP010000236.1:0-4346 GCA_036494985.1 Binataceae bacterium (SeqCode) | reverse complement strand
GCTTCGAGCAGCGCCGATTGCGTCTTTGGAGTCGCGCGGTTGATTTCGTCGCCGAGCAGCACATTGCAAAAGACTGGCCCGCGCGAAAATACAAACTCTCGCCGTCCGTCGTCGGCGCTCACAATCATCCTGGTGCCAGTGATATCGGCCGGCATCAGATCGACCGTGAATTGAATTCGGTTGAAAGTGAGGTTCAGCGCCTGCCCCAGAGTCTTTACCAGCAGGGTTTTGCCGGTCCCCGGTACGCCTTCGATCAGCACGTGGCCGCCGGCGAAGAGCGCGATTAGGATCTCTTCGATCGCTGCTTCGTGGCCGACGATCACCTTGTGAATCTCATTCTGAATTCTGCGAAACGTGCGTGCGAAATCGCCCACGCCCGGTGCTTCCCAGTCGCGGTTGATTGCGGCCGACGTTGCGCTCATCGCTCGAACACCCGTTTGACGGTTTCCCGATCCTCCGCCGGTATCGGCGTGCGAGCAATCGGCTCGTCGGCGTGCTGCTCAGGGCTGAGCGAGGCGCGGATCCGCGGCGGCAAATACGAGTGGCTTTGGTCGGCTGAGCCGCTCTGGGTCGGTCTGGCCGCGATCATTATTTCGAAGCTCTCGGCACTCACTGGAGGCACCGAGGCACGCCCGAACAAATGCTCGGGGTCAGAGCCGCCGCCGTGCGACGCCGAGGCGCTCCCTGAATCCTCGGCGCTGGCTTCGTGGCCGGCCTCCGCATTCTCGTGTTGATCTGAATCGTTGCCGGCGGCCGCTTCTTTGGCGTTCTGAGCGGTCGCGGCGCCCCCCGCCGCTTCGTCATTTTGTTCTTCCGGTTCTGCGGGATCGATCGGCGGCAACGGTCCCGACCGGGCTGAATCTTCGCGCTTGTCAAAAACTCCACCGCCGCCTTTTTGCGCGCTCGGTTTGCTTGCTTTTTTCTGATCCGCCCTTTCTTCACCCAGGGCTTTTTTGCTTTCCAGCGCTTCGGCCAGCCGAAGCCTAATCCTGGCGCCCTCCACCTGCTTGCGACCGGTTAGCTTGTCCTGCAACGCACCTGCCAGCGATTGCGCCTTGCCCGCCAGCCCCTGGATCGGGCCGTCGAATCCATTCGCCCCGGCCTCGGCCGCTTTTTCTTGTAGCTTCGCCATCGTCTCGGGATCGGCGCTGACCTCGGTATCAGCATCCATTCCCGGTCCTGCTAGCCGAACATCCATGTCTTCCAGCGGCACAGTTATCTCTCCCGGCTCATCCTTCGACGCAATCGACGCAGCCGGCAGGCGGCTGGCCAGCACGAACGCGACCGCACCAATCGCCCCCGCCGCGGCCAGGTAGCCGAGCGATCGCGAAACGCGGCGGGGCTCGATCCGACCAGCGTCAAATTCCTCACGGAGACTCATCGTATCTTCGATAAGGTACGGCATGAGGGCCGAATCTCGATCGCTGTCGCGCATCGCGAAGAGGGTTGCGAGGCGTCCCTTCAGGAAAGCGCGTCGGTCGGCGATTCGCGCCGCCTGATAGGTGGTCACCAACGACCAAGTCGCCTTTCGAATGATTAAGAAAAGTCCGACCAGGGTTCCCCCCGCGATCATCGGCAGTGCAATCGCAAACGCCGCGGCGCGAAGCCTGAAGGCGGCCATCAAAACCGCACCGCCCGCTCCGATGATCAGCGCCGCGGTCTCGAAGAGCAGTGCTTGAAGGGCCAGCAGGTTAATCCGTCGGCGTAAAGTCGCAACCGCGCCCTGAATTTGGGCGCTTTTATCCTCTCCGCCAACGGCGCGCTTCATTCGCAGTTCCACAGGAAACGGCATCTCGCAAACGCCTGAAGGGCTATCCGGCGTTACTCGACAATAGTGGAACCGCGATCATACGCGCAACTTGCTTTCGACCAGCCGTGGCGGGCCGCTTCGTCTCAGCGCCCGATCAGAACGTCCAGCCGACTATCGATTTCAGAATCGTTCCGTTGCTCGCTCTCGTCAGTCCGAATCCCACGCCGAAATTTAGTTCCAGAGGCGGCGCCAGATAGAGGTTGACGGTCGGGAAAATGAAATGCTGCTGCTCTTGCACCGTGTTGAACGATTTCACCGGCCCCAGATCCGCGTAATACTCGATCGCGGGCGTCACCCAGTCGAAGAGGTCATAGCCGATGAGCCCGGACGGCTCCAGGGTAAACCCCTGATGCGTTCCCGGTCCATTGAACGGTTTGACGAAGGCGAAGTCGCCGACCACCCAAAGCCGCTTGTACTTTTTTTCCACAATCGGTCGCAACTCGAGACTGAACGGGTTGTCCTCCGCCGCGCGTCGCATGTAATCCAGTTCGACATTGCCGCCGACTGCGACCGGCCAGGTTTCTGGATCGCCAAATCCGAAATGGCACTTGCTTCGGCTGCCGGCGTATTCATAGCGGCCGTTTTCCAGCTTGGCGGTGGCGAGATACTGCCCGAGCTCGATGTGATCCGTAATCCCGTAAGTGGCCTCGAGGGTCTCGCGGATCTCGTACGGGCCGAGGTTAGACTTGGCCAACTGGCCGCTGGCCGTGGTGGTCGTGTTCGAATGCAGTTCGAGCTGAAGCCGTCCCCGCGGCGTGGTCTCGGTCGAATAGATCTGGATTTCGTAGAGGTCGATGGCAAACCCGTCGGTGGACATCGCCGCCGAAAGCGTCAGCACCGCAATCGCCAGCCATGCGATCGTGCGCGACCTCACGGCGTCAATTGTATGGCCGCTTTACCGATCAGTCACCGGTCGCCGTGCTTATTTCAGTCCCGCGTCTTCGGCGGCGCCAATCGATATCGCCGACCAATCGAGGTTCTCGCGGCCCTTCGCCAGCGCCGCAATAAAGCGGTCATGGAGCAGACTCGCGATCGGCATCGGGGTTCGGGATTGCGAGGCTAAGCTTAGGACCAGATCGACGTCCTTGAGTCCCAACGGCAGTTTGAAACCTGCCGGCATGAACCGTCTAGCTGCAATCGTCGGACCGTACCCCTGATAGACCGGAGCCGCAAACAATGTCTTCGCTAGCATGTCGGCCAAAGCGGCCCGGTCGACTCCATTCTTCTGCGCAAGCGCCAGGGCTTCGCCCAGCGCTTCGATGGCCGACGCGATTAGGAAATTGCCCGCTAACTTGACCACGTTCGCCGCCCCTGCATCCTCGCCGAAGTCGAATACACCCTGCCCCATCGCATGGAGCAGCGGCTTGATTCGCTCTTTGGACCCTTCCGGACCCGCTGTGCAAATCCACAGCCGACGCGCCGCGGCTGCCTCAGGCCTTCCGAACACCGGCGCGGCGACGTACACGCTCCCGCCCTGGGCGTGATAATGCGCCAGCCGCCGTGTCGTTTCCGGCGAGATCGTACTCATCGAAACATGGATCCCGCCCTTGCCGAGCGCCCGGACGACCCCACCTTCGATTGTGACCTCTTCAAGCGCGCGATCGTCGGCCAGCATCGTCACCGCCACGCCGCCGGCAGTTACCGCGTCCGAGGCCGTCGGTGCAATTTTGGCTCCCAGCGCCGCGAGCGGCTCGGCCTTGCTGCGGGTTCGATTATAAGCGGTCAGCGCGTAACCGGCCGCGAGCAGATTGCGCGCCATCGCCAATCCCATTTCACCCAACCCGATAAATCCGACTTGCTCGCTCATCGCTGGAACTCCCCAATGTGAGTTTTTCGTAGCTATCTGGAGCGCTCGACGCCGATTCGAGGGCATCGCAATGCGATTGGACACTGCGAACATCGCGGCGACACCGGATTGCATATGGTCTGCCCGAACGCCACCAGTAGCGAGTTGTACTGAAGCCAGTAACGCCGCGGCAGCCTCTCTTTGAGCGCCGTCTCGGTCTTTTCGGGGGTGGAGGTCTTCACCAGCCCCCACCGGTTTGAAATCCGGTGGACGTGCGTGTCGACGCAAATTCCTGGCTTGCCAAAGGCTTCCGTCACCACCAGATTCGCGGTCTTGCGCCCGACTCCCTTCAAGGTAAGCAGGTCATCTATCGTGTCAGGCACCGCGCCGGCGAAGTTGTTATTGAGGTCGGCGCAGATCTTTAGGATTACGCGAGCCTTGGTCCGGTAAAATCCGACCGGAAATATCGTCCGTTGAAGCTTTGCCGCTGGAATCCGCACCATCTCCTGCGGCGTGGTGGCGATCGCAAACAGCCTGTGCGAAGCAAGCGCCGTGATTTGATCCTTGGTCCTCAAACTTAAAATGCAGCCAATCAAGATCTTGAACGGATCGCGCTCCTGAGTCGCCATCAGGGTCAGCACCGGCGCGTTCCAATTGGGAGCCTCGCTGCGCAGCACGGCGAGCGTGCGGGCAACTTCCCGGCCGGTAAGAGGGCTACGATCTGTTTTGCCCGTCAAGTTCTTTTCGCTC